>CAIOKW010000306.1 GCA_903858975.1 Oligoflexia bacterium
GTTTTCGTTTGATGTGATGTGAGCATGAATCAGTTTTGCAGCCTGATCTTTATTTTGATTACCAATGACTGCGCTCACCCCTTTGATCTTGAGCGCATCCGTAGGGTTCACTTCGGCACCGCAACCGGTGTAAATTACTTTCACCTTAGGGTTTTTACGGTAAAGGTCTCGGACCATTTTTTGAGATTGCTTATCGGCTTCATCCGTCACTGTGCACGAGTTCACAATCACCACATCCGCATCAGTGAGGTCATGGGCGGCAGTGAGACCATACCCGAGCAAGCCCGCCTCGATGAGCTGGCCATCTGAGTAGTTCGCCTTACAACCTAAGGTTTTAACCATGAACTTTTTCAAGCAGTCTTTCCTTACTTAATCCTTAAAACCCTTGCGCCACCGAGAATTTCTGAACCCTCTACCCATAACACACTTTGCCCCTTAAAGATATCCGCCTCTCGACCCATCAAAGGCTCTAAAAGCTTCCCTTTGACCCTTAAACCCTCAAACTGCATAAGATGAATGGGGAGTGCTTTATCTCGACCTTGAAGCATTAGACCCGTCTCTAAAAGATTGAGGCCCAAGTCCTCGTCTTGAAACCAAGAAGCTTCCTCAAAATCAATCTCCTGGACCCTCAGGTTACTCTCTTCCTGAACCACAACCGTGGCCGTCGCTGAATAGATCTCTTTCACTCGATAGAATTTTTCAGGGGTTTCGGGGTTCAAAAAACTCGCTCCCGGCTCGAACTGATTTCGGGGGCCATGTCCGATTTGAACCCCTTCGACGGTGAGTACCTTATACTCGGCGGCACCTAGATCAAGCCCCCCCGACAAAAGCTCATTTTCAATCGTATCAAAATCTTTTTCAAAAACAGTCGTCATTTCTGGAAGAGCAACCTCTCCGATCAACTTTGAAAGCATGCTCTCAGGAATCGAGCCCAAGGGGAGCATCATGTTTTTTAGTTTTTCTTGTGGGATCCCGAGAACAAGAAGAGAGTCTTCCACTTTAGATTCCACTCCGCGAAACACACGCATCACTCCCGCCGCCGGATCATCTTGGAGGGTCACCCGATGACCACTCGCTACTTTTTCTGTCTTATACTGCTCTGCCAATTGAAAAAGTCCTGGGATCAAGATCTTTTGGTGGAACACTTGTTTCGCATTCATGCGACGACCCAAGAGACCGCACTCAGCTCTTTCGCGTACCAGGGTTTCTTTCAGGAGCTCTTTAGCACTCATGATCTGAATGGGAATCCCAAGCTTTCTCTCCGCTTCAAGCATTTTCTCATTACAGAGATCATCCGCAAAAATATCAAAATAGACGCCCCTGACTTGCATTCCTTGCTTCTTTAAGAGCCAAGCCGTTACAAAACTTTGAGGTCCACCACTTAAAGCAACTAGCACCTTCATTGGGTGACTCCTTTTTTGACTAGGATTTCTTTAAGAGCCTCCAAGAGATCGTCTACTTCTTTCTCAGTATTGGAAGGTCCAAAAGAAACGCGCACTGAATTCAATGCTGACTCACGGGTCGCGCCCATTTTCAAAAGTACCCGCGATGGCTCGACCACTCTTGCTTTACATGCGCTCCCGTGACTAACAGCAAAGCCTTTTAGATCCAAAAGTTCGACCCAATTTTCATAGCTCGAAAAATTCTTAAAACTAAAGCGAGTGGTATTGGTGAGACGCGCATCCTGCCATCCCCAAATCTCAATATCTGGATTCAGAGCAATCAAGCCTGCTTCGAGTCGAATTTGTAAGGGTCTCGTGCAAAGTTGAAACTCCATAGGTTTCATTTTCTCACAGGCAAAACGAGTTGCAAGAATTCCAATGAGATTCTCTGTGCCTCCGCGCATTCCGCGGGACTGAGATCCGAGAATTAAGGGATGCAAAGAGGTTCCCGCTCGTTTCCAAATCACGCCCACTCCCGCAGGAGCACCAATCTTATGCGATGAAAAAGTCACAAACTGAGCGGGAGTATCGGCAACATTGAGAGTCAGCTTACCCCAAACTTGCGCGCCATCGAGGTGCAAAATCACCTCAAGGCCTGAGGCTTGAATGACTGACTTTAATGCTGCAAGGTGGTTTAACGCCCCGGTCTCATTATTTGCCCAAAACAGACTGAGTCCGATTTTCCTGAGCCCACTCTCCTTCGCCAAGGAAAGGAGGTGATTCAAATGCTGAAGGTCGTAGGACCCTTCGCGCAAGAGAGGGAGCTCATGAACAAACGATAGCCCGAGAAGAGGCAACAAATCGTGGCTTGCAGAATGCTCGCCCGCACCAATGATCATTCCCTCGACGTCTTTTTCCATCGAACGGATCACGGTTTGATTCGCCTCTGTCCCGGATGCGGTGAAGATCAACTCATCCGGACTGACTGTACCGCCAAGACTGTTCGCAATGACTCGAGCCGAATCATAGAGAAAGTGCTGCATTTTCTGCCCGAGTCGGTGCCGACTCGACGGATTAGCGAGAAATACTTCCTCGTTCTTGAGCAGAGCGACGAGCTGATCTCGAACATAGGGGCTGACTCCAGAGGAGGCGTTGTAATCAAGATAACGGACGTTCTTTTGCCACATCCGATGCCACGCTTCCCGCTCCAGCAGATGCAGTTCGGTTCAAGAGCTGACTTGCTGATTTCGGAAGCTCTTGCTGACCACGTGCTTTACGGATCAGGTCACCTACGCTCGTGGTAGAAAGGTAATCCTGCATGATGGTTCCCAAATTCTCAAAATAAGTTTTCGTGAGAACAAATTCAACGGTATCGCTCTTCAAATCCGTTGCACCAATCAAATCTTTTGCGGGGTTGATGTTTTCGCCCACGCTGGTCAAGACTTCACGAACTGAAATTTCATCCATGGTTCTTGCGAGTACGTAACCGCCACCTGGACCTCGCACCGACTTCACCACAGCTCCTTTTCGCAATCTGCGAAATAACTGCTCCAAGTAGTGGAGAGAAATATTCTGACGTTCAGAAATTTCTTGAAGACGAACGGGCTTCCCGTTTGAATTAAATGTGAGATCTAAAATGGCACGAACTGCATAACGACCTTTTGATGTTAAACGCATGTAACTACCTCCTGCGCTGTGAACCGACCTGTTGCCTAAATGACACATCTAGGCGCAGACCACTTATACCATTAGCTGCTCGTTAGAGTCAACTATATTCTTTCTGTTTAATAATTGGTTAAAACATCATTGATTACAATATCTTAAGATCAATAAAAACAAAGGCGTCAAGTTATTTTCACCTAAAACTCAAGTAATCCCTGATAAAACCGATCAGATAACGAGGACTTTTTGACATGTCTGAGCCAAAAAAATCAAAAGACAATACCCTGAGCTCGATCACCATTAACGGGTTTTCAAATACCATTCCTGGGGTCACCCAACTTCTGAACCCCAAAGTCATGGCTGAGCGCCATGCTTCGAAGAAAAAAGAAGAAGCCCTTCATCAGGCCACCGCAGCAGTTGAACCATTACTTGCGCAGATGCCTGAAGCCGAACCTAAACCCCAAGTGACCACCACGCAAATAAGACGCTCCCAAAGAAAAACCGGACTTTCGCGCTTCGGTGTCCACTTCGAACTTCAATTTGAAGATGACATGGGCGTGCTTCGTTTTACTCGAGCAAAAACCCATTCCGATGAAACCTTTGATGAATGGCATCGCGCGTTCTTTACCGGAATGAAAATTGATTTGAGGGCCCTAGAGATCAATGTCTCTTTTCAAGAATTTGCGGCTGAAAAAAGTAACTTTCATCGAGATGCCTTTGCGCTGCCGGAGGGGTTTTATCTTCAGTTCGTTCGTTCACGAGAAAACTCAGCGGTCATGTTTGTCCTGATCTCAGAACGATCCTTGGTTCTCAATAAGGAAGAAATTTATCGAGGACTCGAGGGCTACACGAGTTCTGGTTCTGGCTCGAATTCCGATTCAAACCAAGATGGTGATGGAATCACGATTGAACTCGCCTCTTAAAACAGCATTCTATAATTTCTTGTTTCTGATTCACCCGGTTCAATGAAGATCTGAATCGACTTCTTTGAGATCCGCTCGGGGTTGCTTTGATAAAATGAAAAATAATCCTCAAAAAGGGATGCCCACTCGATAAAAACGAGCGCTCCCCTTTCTTCGATTTGGGCTTCAATTCCTGAATCCTCTAACTCCGCCTCATTTTTTAAGCGATAAAGATCCATGTGGTAAATGGGGAAGCCTTTTTCGGCTCGATATTCCTGAACTAAGGGAAAAGTAGGACTTCCTTGTGAGGCAACCTTGGGCGCAAGTTGCCTCATGAGTACTCTGACTAGGCTCGATTTTCCGGCGCCCATTTCCCCTTCAAGGAACACAATCACATTGGGTCCAAAAAGCCCTAAAATTTCTCCATCGATGCGCTCGCGAAGCTCTTCTTCAGAGCAATTTCGCCATTCGAGGCTCTTCTTCTTCACCATATTTTTTGTGGAGTTCCAGGTATGCGCCTGGAATCTGCTTAATAATATCTGTCGCCATCATTCCGCGTGGACTCACTCGTTTTGCTGCTCGCGCACCGGCTAAAGAATGTAAATACACTCCCACCTGGGCAGCATCAAAACCTGGAATCCCTTGAGCAAGTAATCCACCAATCATGCCGGCGAGAACATCTCCTGAACCTGCAGTGGCCATTCCTGAGTTCGGGAAATGATTCAAATACATCACTTCATCCGGTGACAGTAATAGAGTTGCCGCTCCCTTGAGCAATACCACTGAATGAGTAAGGTCGACTGCTTTTTTCAAAGCGCCAATCGGATCATTCACGACGTCTTCTTTTTTCCAATTCAAAAGGCGCGCCATTTCACCCGGATGGGGGGTCAGGACTGTGGGCGCTCGCCTGTTTTGACAAAGGGAATGCAAGTTGTGTTCAGAAATCAAATTAAGTGCATCGGCATCAAGCACAATCGGACCTTGATAGTAACTGAGCAAAAGTTCTACCAAGCGTTTTGATTCGGGACGATTTCCCATTCCGGGACCCATCACCACCGCTGAAAACTGTTTCAGTTGCTCAGCATAACGATCATAATTCTTTTCATTTTCCGGAATCGATAAGGTCATGGCTTCTACTGGTAATTGGGTCAGCAAATTCCCCGTCGAATCGCTCCAGGTTGCAGCGGTCGCAAGCCCGGCACCGGTTCGAAGAGCTGCACTCGTGGCCATTGCAATGGCACCGGTGCGCCCTGTGGATCCACCCACTAATAGCACATGTCCAAATGTATTTTTGTGCGCATAACGATCACGGCGTAGAATCTTACGCGCAACCGTTTTTGCCTGAAGGAGAAACTTATCACCCTCCACTGAAAATCGATGAGGAAGGGAAATGTCGACATTCACAAGTTTTCCACGATAGTTGGCACCCGGTGGAAGGAAGTGTCCAAGCCTCGGGAAACCAAAAGAAATCGTCATCGATGCCTCAATCGCAATCCCTTGAACTTGCCCCGAGTCCCCGCTCACACCAGTAGGGATATCCAGACTCACAATGTGCTCAAAATGACGATTCACCATTTCAACCACATCGTAAAAATGGCCTTCAAGATCACCCTTCAAGCCAGTCCCAATGATCCCATCAATCGCTAACTCAAAGGATGGAGCTTGAGCTAAGAACGCTTCAATTTCTTGAGCCTCTACAATATAAGAAAGCTTCGCCTTCATCTTTTGAAGAATCTTAAAATTCTCGGCCGTTGCACCTTTATAATCCGTTCCCTTCACGAGATGGAATACGCGTACCTTACGACCTAAACCCAGAAGCTGCCGCGCAACCACAAAAGCATCCCCGGCATTGTTTCCTTTTCCTGCGAATACGAGAATCTCATCTCGAATGCCGGCATTCGGATATTCGCGAACAATAATCTCACTCGCTGCGCGACCCGCATTTTCCATTAATAAAACAGGACCGATACCCATTTCGGTTTCGGCTGTTTTATCGAGGTGTCTCATTTCTTCATTGGTGCAAATTCTAAGTTGATACATTCCCTATCCCCCCTAAGACTTCGATTACGGCGCTTGAATCGCCGAAACCATTTCACGAACGGCTTGTTCTAGGCCCACCACGACTGCCCTACAGACAATGGCATGGCCGATATTATATTCCTCGATCATATCTTGAGCGACGATCTTGCGAACATTTTTATAATCAAACCCATGTCCCGCATGAACATGAATCCCCAACTGCTGGCCAAGCTTAGTGGCATCCATAATGCGCTTAAACTCATCTTTCATGATCTTGGAACTTTTGGCTCCATAGAGCTTCTGAGTCGCATTGCAGTATCGACCGGTATGGAGTTCTACCGCATCGGCACCTAAAGCATGAGATAGCTTAATCACTGCTGTGTCGGGCTCAACAAAAAGAGAAACCTTAATCTTCTTCTTTTTAAAATCTTGGATGATCTTCGCCAGTTGTTTGTAATACTTCTTCACATTGAGTCCGCCTTCGGTCGTCACTTCCTGTCGCTTTTCAGGGACCAAGCAAACCCAGTCAGGCTTCACCTTATGTGCAATTTTAATGATCGAGGGCGCAATCGAGCATTCAAGGTTCAACAACACTTTCACTTGTTTTCGAAGTGCAAACACGTCTGCATCCTGAATATGGCGACGATCTTCTCTTAAATGAATCGTGATTTGATGAGCTCCCGCTTTTTCGACGATCTTCGCCGCTTCCAACAGATCAGGATAAGGAGTCCCGCGGAGCTGTCGCAAGGTCGCGATATGATCGATATTAACGCCCAGTCTTGGCATGAGCCATTTTGATGCTTTCATTGTCCTAAATCCTCTATCAAAGCTGTTTTGAGTTGATTTGCAATTCTTAAGTTTTGCTCTTCGCTTTCACTTTCCACTAATACTCGAACCTTGGCCTCGGTACCCGAGTAACGAACAAAGACGCGCCCTTTACCCTTCAGCATCGACTCACACTCTGCGAGCGCTTTTTGGTAACTCGGAAGCGTATCGAGTTCTTTACGTTCCTTCACTTTGAGGTTGATTAAGGTCTGAGGGAAAAGCAAAATTTGTTTCTTTAATTCAGAAAGCGGCTGCCCCGTTCTTTTCATGATCTCGAGCACCTTCAGGGCCGCAAGCGCTCCATCACCTGTCGTCGAGGAATCTAGAAAAATAATATGGCCTGACTGTTCCCCACCGAGACTCAGTCCACTTGCTCGCATTTTCTCGACGACAAAACGATCACCCACTTGAGCGCGATGCATCGTGATCCCATTTTCCTTCATCGTCATTTCAAGCCCAATATTAGACATTGGCGTGGTGACGATTGCCTGATTTTTCAGTTCACCGTTCTTTTGCATCGCTAAGGCACAAAGTCCAATCACGACGTCCCCATCCAAGATCTCACCGTTCTCATCCGAAAGAATGACTCGATCCGCATCTCCATCAAGCGCAATCCCAATCTGCGCACCCACCCGTTTCGTCAACTGAGCCATTTTCTCGGGATGAAGCGCACCAATCTCTTGATTAATATTAATCCCGTTCGGCGATACCCCAATAGTCGACAAAGTGGCTCCCAGCTCTTCAAAAGCCATGGGAGCTGCTTTGTATGCGGCACCA
>CAIOKW010000307.1 GCA_903858975.1 Oligoflexia bacterium
TATCGGCACCCCTCATTCCATCCGTTCAAATTTTTGCCTGGCATGAATGGGATAACACTTTCAGCAACTTTGGACCCAATGACTTTGCAGACTTCAATTACCACAACCAAATTGTCGGAGTAGGACTACGTGCGAATTTCTCAACTTATTAATCATAGTAGAATCAGCATTAGTTTTCTTCTTCTATTGGCTATTCATCTTCCACTTGCAAAAGCAGCAGACGAAGGCCCGATTGAACGCATTTCACCGGGCGCCATCGGTTGGGGAAACCTTCTAGTTCCAGGCTTAGGAGCAACCCTTCGTGATCAACCAGAAAAGGGGCTCACTGAGGCCGGACTAGAATTAGGTTCATTTTTTGGAGGGACTTTTCTAGGTCGGGAGTCTCGGTTTGAAATCGATGGATCCATTACAATTCCCAGTCGAAATTCTGTCAGCCGAGCGATGGCTGGAAGAATGCTCCAACAATTTGGATTAAAGTATCACTTCTACAATACCTTTTACCACTATCAACAAGCAGCAATTGAACAGGAAAATACTGAGCGCGAAAAGAATAACCCCCAACCCCTTTATCGCGGAAACTGGAAAGATACTCTGAGTGCCCCCTTCAAATGGGATAATATCAAGTCTCCCTGGACTTGGCCCATTGTGCTCGCAGTGAGCACTTACTTGATTTATGACTACTCTCAAACCAAGGTTGCGCGTCGAAACTCTGGTCTGAGCTTCCTTGATGAAACCTCCTATGGAATCAGTCAAATCGCGGCAGTCCCGATCGGTTCATCTTTTGGAGAAGATCCACTCTTTCGTGGTTTTATTCAACGTGAGGTTCACGGACTTTCAGGATCGGCAGTCACCGGAATTTTAACTCAATCGATTCTCTTTTCAGCTCTCCACTCAGACCATGTTACGTCATTCCTAGTCGGTAGCTATTTTGGCCTTGAAGTGAATCAGCTCCACGGGAATCTTGAGCCCAGCATGGCCGCTCACTTTTGGATCAATGTCGTGATTGGGGTCTTAGATTATTTGTCGATCAAAAGGGCCACTGGACAAAATGTTCCATTTAACCCGCCGATTGCAAAGATTACGATTCCAATCTATTAAATCTCAAACATCAGGCCACTGTAAGCAAATGAACTCCGTGCGTTTTTGAATTCATAGTACTTTAGGCGAGGATCCACGCCGTGGTAGTAGCCTAAAACAACACGCAATGCCGAGACCTTTTTAGGAAAAAAATGGTTTCCGGCACTCAAACCCACTTGGGCATTCCAAGAGAACTCCATGTTTTGGCGCCCATACTCCTCAGTGCCGAACGCAAAAAACGGAGTGAACTGATGGCTCGAGTCGGGATACTGTTCTGGGAACCACTCCAAGAACTGCTCTCCACCCAATACAATCATACCAGGATCCGCGGAAACCACCGCTCGTAGACTTCCACCTAAACGAAATCTTCGTTCAATATCATGAATCAAACGCAGAGCAATCACTTCATTTCCTAAATTAGAACCAATGAGGTCCCGATCAGGAACATTATCAGAGATATGCCCTGATTGATGAGTCCACATAACAGATCCTCTCCAATCCGGCGTGAATTCCAAATCGGCAGACAAGCCAGCGCGAGCATCAATCGTCTCCGTGAGTAAAGTATCTCCAGCTCCATTAATGGTAAATGCTGCGTTTGCTGAACCATGCACTGTTAATTGAGGCTTGTACTTCAAGTCTGGAAATTCAAGCAGCGTAATGGCTCCTCCAATTGAACCCCATGCTTTTCCGGAACTCTTAAAAAGTAGCGCTGACTGCTGATCAATAAATAAACCATAGGTGCGGTATTGTTCATGACGTGACTCTGGCAAAATGCTCACCTCGGCACTGGTTTCTCTCGTAAACAACAACAAAAACAGAAGACCCAACAAAACTCTCATGATGCATCCTTTGGTAAGAAGTACTGAATGAACATAAAGCCAATGGCAATGGCAATTAGGTGATTGAGCGCGAGCAAATCTTGCTGAAGATAGGCAACCGCAAGAACGCCTAAAACGAGGATCGAAAGAGCTGCTTTGGTGTGGCGGAAAAAATACGCAAGTACTCCCATACAAGAAAAAATACCCAGTGAACTTCCGACGTCTTGAGATTGTTTAAAGTGAATCAGTGTTTCATTCGAAAATAACCCTACGATCGGAATGATTAATGCTGAAGTAAGTGGATTTGATAAGATCACCCCCGATAAAAAAGCAATACCCACGACCTCAGTCCCGGCTAACAATTCGAGTAGGCCAACAAATACAGATAAAAAGATGAGGTTGGTAAACAAGTGGGAAAGATCCCAATGTAAAACCGATGGGATCACCAATAACTTAATAGACTCTAAACTAAAGCCATGCTCAATCAATCGGGTCCACTGATAGGCATGTTTACTTGCGAGTTTTGCCCTCAAATGACCATCATCACCACTCGTGACAGAATAAAATAGCACATTCACAACCGCTAAAGTCAGTGTTGCTTTACTTCTCATCACGAACTCTAAAAAAGAGGATGGCATACTTCGCAGAAGGATTTTGTGGGTCAAAAAGCGCTTTGCTAAAACCTGAGAGTCGATTTGACTGAAAGAATTGGCCACCACAGCTCTCAAGATCGACATAAATCCATGAGGCATCACTACTCTCATTAATCTGAATAAGCCGAGAGGATTCACTCTTTTTTCAGAGCAAACAAAATACAAGGGCTCCCAATTACTTGGCCCAAATTTTTTTTTATACTCAAAAAGTAATTTGAAATTATAGATAAAGCCCATCCGATTTAAGCTAAAATCCATTACTTTATAAAGGTAAGGATAAACTGAATCCTCAGTATTTGAAAATCGAACGAAGGGTGACATCCCAAGAGATACTTCTTTTGCACCCTCAAGCTCAAGTTGCCTCATGGCCTCAACGACGAGCAACTCAGTCGTTCCCACCGGAGCATTCGGCGCCCTGATCAGATCAACCAAATACCAGGCCCGTTTCGATTTAATCGGAACCGCAGCGAGGTAACCCACCTGAAGCCCATTATAAATCACATGAAAATAGCGTTTAAACTCAAGTCCAATCCAAGGCTCTAGTCGATTCAAAAAACCTAAGGCAGGCATCTTCCTGCTTTTTAACCATCCTCGAGTAATTTCTTCGATCTCAATATGTTCACGCGCTTCCAGCTTCTCAGGATCAAAGGCCTTCACCGTTGCGCCCTTTTTTAAGAGTTGTCTGGCCTGGGCCAGATTCGGGTGAATTCCGCCCAATTTAAACCAGGGCTCACTACCGATCTGGAAGGAAAGGAGGTCGCGCTTTCTCGCGAGGTCTGAGATTGCCTTTGATGCTGGTAAAATATATGCAACTTTTCTGTTCTTTTTTGCCTCTTCAAAGAATTCGGAAATGAATTCTTCTAATATCCCTGGGTGAGATAAAACAGGATCCCCTGCTCCCACCCAAACGGATTGGGTATCGACATATGCAATTGCGCCACGGAATCCTCGAATATTTATTTCAAAATATTGATACCCCGGATACAGAGTTAACATGGAAGTGCTGCAGGTACCTTCGTTGGAAATGAACTCAGCAAGATTCTGTGAGGCTAAGTTATTCATGGGTATCCAGTGCATTCAATTGTGGATGCGACGGGCAGTAAAGTTTTCCTTGTTCAATCAATACTTCTCGATCCTTTTCGCCCATCAAATGATTTAATCGCAAGTATGGTGATGGGTTACAGGGATTTAGCGTCAGTACTTTTCGGTAATGAGCAATTGCTTCGTTTGGGCGTCCTTGAAGCTCACACACCTGGCCCAGTAATTCAATCATTTCTAAGCGATTCTCATCATCACCCAGGCATCGCACTAATTTTGTTTGAGCCGATCTTATTTTATTTTCTTTAATTAATGCCTTGGACTGCTGAATCTCCTCCACCATCTCTTCTTGATGTGTCATGCGTTTTGAAGTCACCTTCAGTATTTCAGCCCAACCCCACTCTTTCGGATCCATGAATAAGTCGGCGTAGTCTCGAAAGCCGTAGGTTTCAGTCGCTTTTCTCCCTAATAGGAGTAGAGGAGTCAAACTACCCTGCCGAGTTTTTTTAAAACTCTTTAGAAAACTCTGAAGGTCTTCACTCCATAATGCGGGCTCTACGGCGATTGCGCCTGCCCTAAAATTAAATTCCTCGAGATTTTTTTTGAGCTCATTTAAATTTTCTGCGAATAAGATTTTTTTCCAGTGAATAGAAGCTTCATGCGTGTACATGGCTTCTACGATGGGCTTGTGTGGCATGGATCCTAAGATACAAAGTTTACTTCTTAAGCGGGACCGGCGCTTACGGCCTTCTTTGAGTCCTTCAATCAACTGACGAATCCCAAATGGTTTATCCAAACTATAATCAATCCTTGAAAGCGCATCACCCCCTACAATCTTTCGAAAGAAATTACGGGTACCATTCGAGACGTGCAGCACAGTGGTCAGTCGCAAGTAGTCCT
Organism: Oligoflexia bacterium; assembly: GCA_903858975.1. GTDB lineage: Bacteria > Bdellovibrionota > UBA1018 > UBA1018 > CAIMNF01 > CAIMNF01. The sequence goes on from CAIOKW010000307.1 coordinate 4,487, forward strand.
TCTGAATAATTAATCGCGATAAGGGGGCATCAAGTCCATGCCGAGGAGATTCCTCAAAAATGATGAGCCTAATTTTGTCTCTCTCTCTCGAAAAAAAATAATCAGCCTCATCGATACTGTCCGTAATAAAAACTCTCTGAAATCCGATTCGATTTAAGAGTCCTTTCAGGCAGGATCGCGTATGCTGTTTTTCTGAAAAAACGACGGCTATCATAGGGTGCTCAGCTATGATACTATAAGCATTTTTAGAGCCTTGCGAACTCTAAATACATCAATGGAAAACCTTCAATTTAGGGTTTGACAAAAAATTGACGCGTTCGATTCAGCTGCTAATTCTTAAAGATCGAGGAATTTTCACAATCCCAGGCTCTCACCATATTACGCTTTGATTCGAGCGGAATCTTAGAATTGAGCGCTTGGGTCAAAACCTTAAGTGAAGCCACCTCGTGTTCGATCGCAAAATATTCACGAAGAGCTGGAAACTGAGCAATTCGACGACGATCTTTCATTTCTGCCATCAGAGCCTCTAATTTCTTGTTATTTTCAGAATACTTCGTAGGGTCCTTGCTAATCGCTAGACTCAACTTACCCATCTTCCCTAAGTACTCATTAAAATAAGCCTGTAACGCCGCCGTTTGTTGGTCTGTGATGCGAGCTGGATTCTGAAGTTTCTTAGTCCACTCTTGAATTCTTGCCTGAATCGGTGCCGCATCCTGATTCAGTTTCGCTTGGGCTAACTTATCAGAAACCTCATTCAATTGAGAGACGAGGCTACTTGAAATTGAATTCAATGGATTTTGTGAAGCTGGAACACAGGCATTCTTTCGCATAAGAAAAGCCTCTGCGTCATATTCCTTCTTTTTATAGTGGTACCAAGAATCATTATAGTCATCAATAGAAGCCAGATGCCCAACATAACGATTCTGGGTTTCTTGCGCTAATTTCGAAACTCGAGCAATTTCATCTTGGAGAGTTGCGAGGAGCTGACTCGATTTCAGAGAGTAACCATCTGAAAAACTCTCCCTTGAATTGATATAACCCATCTTAAATTCATTGGTTTGAGCTGATTTTGCTGCCAAATATCGACTCGAGGCCCTCCAATTGCAACTCTTTGGGTCTGACTCAGGGTCAGTTTGACGGAGCAAAAGAGACGCTTGAACAGTGCTCTCCTCGAGAGACGCTTTCTTATTCTGTTTAAGCGTAGACCAAAACCCGGTTACAAAAGATGTATGACTCAGATCACTTTCAGATTCGACAATTTCCGTAGGGCTAAATGCAGTCGATTGCGAAACAGAACAAAATCGGGGCACAATACGAGCAAGCTCATTCCAACCACCGGAATAACACTGTGTAAATAACCCTCGGGTAGTTCCAACTTTTGAAAATACACCCGACTTTTGCAGCATTGCTCCGAACTCATTCGCAGACAGGTCGGTGCTGGGTTCGCCACTTTTGTTTCGAATGCTTAAAATATTATTCTCGGGTGTAAGCGTATGCATCCCATCCATTTTGGGAATCCCATGACCCACGGTTTGAATCAGCAGGTTTGGTTTGTCTCCATTACTGGGAATCTTACTTACCGCCTCGTCTAGTTTTTTTTGAAGAACATTTTTTGTGCAGCCCTCAGGGCCGCAGAGTCCAGAATAGGTCTTTCCATTACAAGTCACATCAGGGGTGAATAGATAAATAGAATTCCCAAGCTTCTCAGCCGTTTGAATGCCGAGACACAAGTCGTTTGTGGCAATCGTTTTTTCATCCACACTTCGCTGGACATTAGTTTGATCACCTAAGAAAAAAACGGGATCGGCAAACACACCAGGCGAAAAGTCACTGGTAAGGAGAAACAAAATGAATGAAATCAAGATCTTCATCAATCTATTATCGGCATAAATTAATTAAATCTAAAGTCATAAATACATCCCATTGCAATTGCAACTTATTGTATTTACTATAAA
>CAIOKW010000308.1 GCA_903858975.1 Oligoflexia bacterium
AAGAAAATGTGAAAATCTTTCGCTTAGAAGAGTCATATTCCAAGCAATCGGAAGACGGAACTTATAAGTTTCTCTGGAAATTAAACGACACAAAGACCATTGAGTCGGTGATTATTCCGGCAGCCCTCAAGGAAAAAGTAGGCGATGAGGTGGTCGATGCCCTTGAAGATGGAAAACGCTACTCCGGTATCGAAACCGAAAGAGCGGGGCTTGATCGCGATCTAGATACGGATTCTTGGGCTCGCCTCACGGCTTGTATTTCTTCCCAAGTGGGATGTGCAATGGCGTGCAAATTTTGTCTGACGGGTGTGCAGGGACTCGATCGTTCACTCGAAGTCCATGAAGTGGTCACCCAAGTTCACGAGCTTCGTATGCGTGCACCGATTACGAACATTGTGTTTATGGGAATGGGCGAACCCCTGCATAATGTGAAAAACATTTCTAAAGCCTGCCAAATCATGCTCGATGAAGATGGAATGAACTTTTCGAAGCGAAAAGTCACCGTATCGACTTCAGGTTTGGTGCCGGGCATCGAGGAGCTTTATCAAAATACCGATGTTTCACTCGCCATCTCTCTGAATGCTTCAAATGATGAGCAGCGCTCTCAGATTATGCCAGTCAATAAACGCTGGCCCATTGCAGAGCTTTTGGCCGCTTGCCGTAAAGTTCCGCTCGGAGGACATCGCAGAATTACGTTTGAGTATGTGATGCTGAAAGACTTCAATGATGCTCTTGATGATGCCAGACGTGTGGCTCAAATGTTAAAGGGAATTCCGGCGAAGGTGAATTTGATTCCCTTCAATGAGCACTCGGGTGCTGAATTTAAACGCCCAAGCGATGATACCGTGATGAAGTTTCAGCGATATCTTCTCAATCAAGGTTATACCACGACGGTTCGTATTTCACGTGGACGCGATATTCTTGCGGCCTGCGGGCAACTGCGTTCCTTGTTTGGAACGGCTCGAGGAACCGAGAAGCATAAAGACTACGTCAGCTAAACTCTTTCGAATTTTGCAGTGAAATGCCTTAAAAACGGCGGAGCTTCCTTAATTCGATAGCCTTTGAGTTCACTTGAGCGAGCTTTCAATTCTTGAAAACCCTCCAAGATGTAATCAAAGTGACTTTGAGTATAGACCCGTCTCGGGAACGCCATTCGGACCAGTTCCATGGTGGCCGCTTCTTTGAACATCACTGAGCCAATTTCACAGGTTCGAATTCCATCTTGAAGGTAGAGCTCGGTTGCGAGCGCTTGACCGGGAAATTGCTCTTTTGGAATATGAGGAAGAAATCGGGCCGCATCGATGTAAACGGCATGTCCGCCCGCAGGTTTTACCGTAGGGACTCCCATTTCATTTAAGCTATTAGCCATGTAAGCGGAAGTCGCAATTCGATAGCGAAGGTAATCCTCACTTAAGACTTCATCGAGCCCAACGGCAAGCGCCTCAAGATCTCGAGCAGCAAGCCCCCCGTAGGTTGGGAAGCCTTCGGTGAGAATCAGCTGATTTCGAAGTTCCTGCACCCAAGTAGAATTCTTAAGTGCGATGAAGCCCCCAATGTTCACAAGCCCGTCTTTTTTTGCGCTCATCATGCAACCATCGGCTTGGTCAAAAATCTCCCGAACAATTGAAGGAATCGACTCGGTCGCATAAGCAGACTCACGCGTTTTGATAAAGAATGCATTCTCTGCAAAACGACAGGCATCTAAGATAAAGGGAATCCCGTACTTGTGGTAGATTTCGCCCGCTTTTTTAATATTTTCAAGACTCACCGGCTGACCGCCGCCCGTATTATTGGTGATGGTGAGCATTCCTACTGGGATCTTGTCTTTAAATTCACGGCAAAAGGATTCTAGACGATCGAGATCGATATTGCCTTTGAAGGGATGTTCATTTTCAGGAATGCGTCCCTCGGGAATAACCAGGTCTACCGCTTGCGCGCCCATCACTTCGATGTTTGCGCGAGTCGTATCGAAATGATTATTGGATGGAATTTTCATCCCAGGCTTTAAGAGCATTCCAAAGAGGAGGCGCTCTGCCGCACGGCCCTGGTGAGTGGGAATAATGTGATCATAGCCCATGATCTGGGTCACTTTATCTTTAAAGCGATGAAAGCTTCGCGATCCGGCATAGCTCTCATCGGCAACCATCATTGCAGCCCATTGATTAGCGCTCATCGCGGTGGTTCCAGAGTCCGTCAGAAAATCAAAGGTGACATCTTCTGATTTTACCAAGAACAGATTGTAATGAGCGTATTTTAAAACTTTTTCCCGTTCCGCTCGAGATTTCATGACGAGGGGTTCGGTGACTTTAATTTTAAAGGGTTCAATGATGGTTTTTCTCATGAAGATCTGACCTCTTAATTTAGAACATGTATTTTTTGTTTGCGATGTTTACGAGAATGGCAACCCCACTCATAGCAGTGAGGAGTGCAGACCCCCCGTAACTCATGAAGGGAAGTGGAACTCCGACAATGGGGAGCATTCCCATCACCATCCCCATGTTCACAAAGACGTGCCAAAAGAAAATGGAGATAATGCCAAAGGCGAGGAGAGAGGCAAATTTATCATTCGATTGATAAGCAACCGAAAGTCCGCTCATGAGGAAAAGCCCATAGCAGAGTAAGAGCACCGAGCAGCCAATGAATCCCCATTCCTCACTAAAAACCGAGAAAATGAAGTCGGTATGGTGTTCCGGCAAAAAGTTCAAATGCGCCTGAGTCCCTTTTTTAAATCCTTTACCCCACAGTTGCCCTGATCCCACCGCAATCATGGATTGAATCGAGTTATAACCAGCCCCTTTCGGATCACTCATGGGATCAATAAAGGTCGTGATCCTTTGGCGTTGGTAGGGTTTTAATCCGTAGTTGTAGACCACTGGAAGTGAAACGGCTGCAGCAATGGTCAGAATCAGGAGAAGCCTTGGTTGAATTCTTAAAAAGAGCAGCATACTTCCGTAAACCAACATGATGATCATGGCGGTTCCTAAATCGGGCTGCACAATAATGAATGCGACCGGAATGATGACAAATAAAGTAGGCACAATCAGGTCTCGAATCCGAAGTCCTGAAGTGGTGTTTTTATTTTCAAAGTATTTCGCTAGAAAAATCACCATCGAGAGCTTCATCAATTCTGAGGGCTGAAGGCTGAATCCTCCAAGGCTAATCCAGCGTTTCGCCCCGAGGGACGACCGACCAAAGGCGAGAACGGCCAAGAGGAGCCCCATGTTCCCCATGTAAACAAGGTAGGCCAAACGAGACAAAAAGGAGTAGTGGGGGATTTGGAGGATCACAGTAATGATCGTGCCCAATGCAATGGAAACCGCTTGGTTTTTCCAAAGCCCTAATGATTTATCCTCAACGCCGGTGGCGCTCAGAAGGTTCATCATTCCAATCGAAAGAATAATCAGCTCTAAAATGAGTGGAACCCATTTGAGCCATTTAAATTCTTCTTCGTAATTACTCGAACGATTAGGATCAAAAGTTTGATCTAAGTTTGTTTCCATCGAAGAATAAGTCATAACTCAGTCTCCTCCCTCTTCCCGACCCGAGCCGGAACCTGATTTTTTAGCCTGTTCCCGTTCGAGCTGCTTTCGTTCCTCGATGGCGCGATCGCTATAAAGATCAGGGTAGTACTTCTGTAGATAGGTTTTCATGACTTCGCGAGCAATGGGAGCCGCTCCGTGCGATCCAGAACAAGCGTGCTCTGCAACTACGGCAACCACAATCGATGGATTCTTGATGGGCGCATAGCCCACAAAGACACCGTGGTGTCGCTGTTGATAGCGAAGGTTTTCACACTTCTGATAGATCTTATCCGCTTTTTGAGTCACGACCTGAACGGTTCCTGTTTTTCCGGCAAATTCCATTCCGGGAATATGCTGTGAATAGGCGGTACCACCGGGAGCATTGACCACGCCCCAAAGTCCCTCAGTCACCAAGTTGATGGTTTCCTGATTAAGCTTCGTCTTATCGAGGACCTGCGGAATGAATTCCTTTAGCGTTTTGCCTTCTTCACTCTGAATGTTTCTGAGTACGTGTGGACGAAAGAGTGTCCCCCCGTTTACGAGGGCTGCATAGGCGTTTG
>CAIOKW010000309.1 GCA_903858975.1 Oligoflexia bacterium
CCCCTCACAAAGGCACACTTTTTCGGGCCCAGTTCACCCCCCTTGGACTGGGCCCATTTTTTTGATTGAAACATCCCTTTAAATCTCACATGCTTATCATCTAGTGGAAACAACCCAAGTCTGGAGACCTTGTTCTTCGTGCAAGAAGCCGATAGGCTTAAACTCGATCTATTGGACTTGTAATGTGTCCACCTGCAACCGAAAACGCACTGGCTTGGTTTTCTGTTCGGTGGAGTGTTGGGATGCACATGTGCCTCTCTACAATCACCGCGAGTCTTGGGCGCTCGAGAATCGATCTCCCAAGGTAAAAGAGCCAGAAGAGTCACCGATCCCTGCTCAGAGATCGACGGGGAGTTCGGTTCGTCCGACAAAAGTTTTATCTGAGCGAGAAAAATTTATCCTTGGAGTCGATGATGATTCCGAGAACGAAAACGAAAGGGAAATAACCATGTCTGAAGAAAACGTAGAAAAAGAAGTGTTGATTGTTGCATCTAAATTGAAGAATTACATCCGCGCTAAATCAGGAATGAATACTTCTGCTGCAGTGGTAGATGTTCTTTCTGACAAGATCCGTGAGCTTTGTGATCAAGCTGTAGAAGCAGCTAAACGTGACGGCCGCAAGACCGTGATGGATCGCGATTTCGGCTGATTTGAGTTTTAAAAAAATAAAAAGGGCCGCTCCCCGAGAGAGGAGCGGCCCTTTTTATTTAAACTCTACCAATGAATGGTTTTCTTAATTTCAGGGTGTAGAGAAAGCGCAACCGGACAGCTCATTGCTGATCGCTTCAGGGATTCAAGTTGCTCTGGCGTGATCTTCTCGAGCAAGCCATTCCAATTAAAATCAAGGATCACCTCAGCAACTCGTCTCGGTGGGGCTGAAGTCATGATTTTGGTAATTTGTATGCTCACACCACTCATGTCAATTTCAAGAGCGCGGGCCTTGATTCCCATGATCGTCAGTTTGCAGGTTGCAAGACTGGTGCAGAGTAAATCAGTAGGTGAAAATTTTTCCCCGTTACCTTGGTTGTCTTTGGGCGCATCCGTAAGAATAACGGATCCTGAATCAAGGTGATGGGCTTCGCAGCGTAAAGATCCGAGGTATTTTGCGTTCATTTGGGCCATGGTGTGACTCTCCTTTTTATTTCCTTACACATAAAACGAGATATGATTTTCGGTCAACAATTTCGAAATTCTGATTCAAGCAATCCCGTTCTTTCCACGATGGGGCAATGAGATAGTGAGCGGTGTTGATGTCACAGCGGTTATGAATCAACTCAGGCGCAAGTTCCAGGCTAAGGCTCGCAGAGAGCGGGCCCGTATAGCGAATGCAGTCTTGAGGGGTGGGGTGTCTAAGCTTCAAGGCTTCAGCCATGTCGTGAAACGGAGTTACCATCAATGCTTGTACGGACGGTAGAATTCCAACCCCAAGCGAAAAACTCGCAATCGACGCAAAGAGAGCGGTGAGCTCAAGGTGTTGGGTAATTTCTCGACGGCGCACTTGAAAAACAAAACAGCTTAAAGCACCCGAAAAGAAAAGCGCTTTTTGGAAAAGCGAGAAAGGCGGAAGACTTTCTAGCAGCGTTTGAATTTGGGCGCTTTTCGGAAGAGCATCTAAGAGAAGTAGGGGAGTGGTTCCCAGCAATAAAAAGAAAACTCCGAGGAAAAAAACAGGAAGGGCCGCAAGGAATCCAAGTCTCCGGTCCAAGTTTTTTGCTTCATCCGGGGATGGCTTCATCCGCGCGATCAATCCAGCAAAGAGAGCCAGTCCCGACCACGCAGGCCAGGTGTAGTGCGGGAGTTTGGTTGCAGAAAAGCTAAAAACCAGCACAAATGAAAATGCGTAGGTGAGGGGATAGCCCCACTTTCGAAAGTTGGGTCGCTTTTGGTAAACTTGATAAATTAAAAAGGGAGCCAAAAATCCAGCCCCGAAGAAGAGGGTGAGAGGGTGATAAAAAAACCCCCCGGAGTGCGCTTCCATCGCAGAGCTGCCTCTTGCGAAGTGCTGGACCCAAATAAATTCTTGAGTGAAAGCGGGCCCGATTTTTTGATGGAGAAGAGCGTAAAAAGCAGCGGTGATCAAAGCGGCTGGAGCCACAGTGAGTGCAAGATACTGAAGGCCAATCGCGAGGACTCGTCGAAATGAAAAGCGCGAGATTTGAAACAAAAGGTGAAGCCCAAACGCGAATGAAGGAATAATGATCCCGTTTAATCCCTTAACGGAAGAGGCTAGGGCGAGGCTGAGCGCCATCAAAAGAAAATCACGAATGCTTAAGTCCCTCTCCTCTTGAAAGAGTCGAAGGGGGATCAGGAGTGCGGGCATCAGGGCCAGCGTTTGGAGTGGATCAAAAATCACGGCCGTACCGGTGATGATCGGAAATAAAGCACAAAGGTAGGCGAGCGCCGGCTCTGGCTTTCGCTGGGTTCCAAAATAGAGTGAAAAGAGAATTCCTATGGATGAAAGGAAGCTGGGGATTCTTGAAGCCAGCGAGCTCACGCTCTCTCTTCCGAAGTCGACTGATTGGCTTGCGATGCAGATGAGCCAATAGAAAATAGGTGGCTTGTGATAGAGCGTTTGCCCATCCCAGAGGAGTTGCCAAGGATTGCCGCTTTTTTTCATGCTCTCAGAGACGCTTCGATAAAGTGATTCATCGAAATCCAGAGTGGAGGCCTTCAAGAGTAAAAATATCCAGAGAAGCCCCGTAAGAAGGATTGCGGCTTTCGCCGGGTTCGTAATTTTTTTCATGATTGAATCGGGTTAAACCAAATACGAAATCTCATTTGAATCACCCGAAGAAACATTTCAATTCCGTCTTTGAGGGGGCTGATGCGACTTCCTTCTTGGTGTTCCCAGTCTACTGGGATTTCGAGCATTTTGAGTTTCGCTGCTTGTGCAAACATCAAGAGTTCCACGTCCCAAGCAAAGCGCTTCACCTCTAACAGGGGAAGGATTCTTTCGATGGAGGGCTTGTGAATCAACTTGAATCCGCATTGGGTATCTTTGAAAGGGAGCTGCGTGACGAGCCTTACGGCAAAGTTAAACAGGCGCCCGAGGTTTTCGCGAATGGCGGATTGTCTCAGGTTTCGTTTACTCTCGGGAAGGTCGCGAGATCCCATTGCAATGGCCGCTAAATTTTGATCGCCCGAAATGCAGGCATCTCTCAGTTTTAAAAATTGATCCCATGGTGTTGCAGAGTCTGCATCGGCAATGAGGCACCACTCACTTTGGGAAAGCTTTAGGCCCACATGGATTGCATTTCCTTTTCCTTGATTTGGAATTACGGAGTGTACTTTGATTTCTGGAAAAGTAGCTCGAGCAGCCTCAGAGAGTGCCGCGGTATTATCTTTTGAGCCATCATCGATCACCCAGATGGCTTCCAGATTCATGGAGCTGAAGGTCCCAGCGGCTTTTGCGAGCCTCAAAAGCTCAAACGTACGAGGAAGTCTTTCGGCTTCGTTGTAGGCTGGAAGGATGATCGAGAGCGATTTCATTCTAAAATACTGTAATCACAAGACAAAAAAATAAAGCGATTTCTTTGAAATATTAGTTGACCAAAACAATCGGGAATGAGATTCTGGATTCACGGAGGACGAAATGAGAAAAAATGCGGCACGTTTGCTCTCTCAGGACGCAAAAGACGAAAAGGAATCGGTTCATTGTGTGGGGCCACCACGCTAGGGATCGCATGAGTGATACACCGGACGTCGGTGGGGCTCATGAACCGTAGTGCTAGACCCGGCCAGGTTTAGGTAGCTGCGGCTTAAGTAATTTTACAATTAAATATGCAGAGGCGGGGACCGTGAGGGTAGTGAGCCTAAAATATATACATCTGGCGATGATCCACCCCAACCCCCCTATATAGAAGTCTTAATGACTCTAAGGGCCTAGACTAATCCTCTAGGCCCTTTTTTTATTTTTACGGCACCCCAAGTGCCTGTTATTCCGAGCAAACCCCCCACTCTAAAAAGATCAACCCCCAGCTTGCCTTTTGACCCAAATTAAGGGAAAACTTTTCCCAGGTGTCATTTTTTTTACGCTACTTTGGGGGATTGCATCATGAAAATTAAACGCTTAGAGATTCAAGGATTTAAGTCATTCAAGGACAAAACGGTCATCTATTTCGACCGTCCGATCACCGGGATCGTGGGACCAAATGGCTCAGGGAAATCCAACATCGTGGATGCATTCTTCTGGGTCATGGGAGAGCAGTCCTACAAGCACATCCGCTCTAGCGGATCGGATGACATTATTTTCAAAGGAAGTTCTAAATATCAACCCTTAGGACTAGCAGAAGCCACTCTCGTCATGGAGCAAGAATATCTCGATACCGATATTGCTCCGATGGGCGCTTCAGTTACAGATTTCGATAGTGACGCCAGTGATGAAACTGCAAAAGCAAAAGCAGGGATCAAGACCAAAGAGATTTCAGTGACTCGTCGAGTTTATCGTACGGGTGAGG
>CAIOKW010000310.1 GCA_903858975.1 Oligoflexia bacterium
ACCCGCGACGATGGCCCAGTAATCGGTGGTGACCGCCACTGCTGCAAGAATTGAATCGACAGCAAAAACCAGGTCCGTCAGCTCAATCCAAAGGACCACTTTCCAGAAGCTAGTGTGGGCCTTACTGGACTTGGAACGCTCCGAACCGCGCCCCGCAAAATATTTAATTGATATCCAAAGGAGATAAGCCCCGCCGAGCGCTCGAAGCCAGGGGTACTTTACGACATGAGTTGCAAAGGCGACCGCAATCAAGCGGAGTACGACCGCTCCAAATAACCCATAGCGAAGCGCTCGCTTTTGCTCTTCAGGCTTCAATTCACGAGCAATCAGAGCCAAAATTACCGCATTATCAATGGAAAGAAGTGCCTCAAGCAGTGCGAGAGAGATCACAGTCACAAACATTTGATAGAAAGGGTGTAGCACAATATTAAGTTACTGTTATTACTAGGAAAAAGTGGTGAGTCCAGAAGGATTCGAACCTTCGACCCTTTCATTAAAAGTGAAATGCTCTACCAACTGAGCTATGGACTCATCTACGATGTGAAAGGAAGCCTAGGAATAACAGAAGGTGAAGAATCGATCAAGGGATTTTTGATCTATTTTGATGTATCCTATCAAAGTGCTCCGAGACAGGATGAGTTCGATTTCAGTCCTCGCAATTACACTCTTCAGTGGGTGCTCTCTATTACATCCTATTAGCTCCCAACCTAAAATCGTAAACCTAAGCCCCCCGGAAGCCTCACTTAAGGGCGAAAAGGCGGTGGGATGCCTGAGCATGATCCACGAATATTGCGACTCCCTCTATCAGCCTGGGACCGATGGCAATCTCATCATCCAAAAGCGAAAAGGATCGCCGATTTACGTACTCCAAGGGAAAACCAAGAATGGGTTTCGCCAGGTCTTCTTTGAGCTGGCGCTTGCCAAAATCAGGAATAAATCCGCACTCCCCAAAGACTTTCTCGCCGTATTAGTGGCCCACCGTTATTTTGAGCGCTTGGAAGATCTCATACACCGAGAACCCTTTGAAAAAATGAACCTCATTGACCGCCTCGACGCCCATGAGGAAGAGTCTGATGTGAGCTATATTTGGAACTTATCCATTCGAGATACTTTAATCACCCGAATGTCGAATCGATTTCCGGAATACCCGAGAACCCCGACCGAACTCCAACCTCCAGAGGTGATTCACTATGAGCTCATGGAGCGAAGGTACCTCCTCACGGAGATTGCGAATGCCATTTGGAGGGATCACCCGAATTGGTTCAAAGTACAAACTACCTTCGAACACCTTCGAAAAAAATACTTAGAAGTCATCGAAAAACTTCCCATTCAAACCGCACTGAAAGAAGAATGGCAATCCAGAATTCAATCGGTAGCGCTCGTACTTCCAGGGAGCATCCCTGAGATTGTAGATCAGGACTGCTCTACAACCACCATGAATGCGTATTATTACTCAAACCTGAATGTCATTACCGTTTGCGCCGGGGACTTTAACAGTGAAGACATTATGCCCACTCTCGCGCATGAGCTTTCTCATGCGCTCGATAATGACCGCAGTCTGTACTTATTTTTTAAGAACAGTGAACTCAGCAAGAAACTCGGGGAGATCAATCAAGATCTTTGCTCCGATAAAAAGAAGTCACTCTCTTGTTCTGACTGGGCTAAATTTAAAAACTCAAGTGATAAAGATATTCTGGCTCTCTCTAAATATCAGGCTCCACTACGAGACCTTCATCGTTGCCTGAAGAAGGAGCCCACGACCGGAAAACTCGACAGTGAAACCATTCAACGATTTGCCAGTGCTGCCGTTCGGGACAAACTGAAGCGACTCGCAGAAGAAGAAGCATTTATTCGAATCTCGCAAAGCAAGCTTCCACTCGGGAACGGGAAGACAGTCCCCAATCCTTCTCACCTCAATCCCTGCCATTACATGCAGGAAACTTGGACCACGGAGGAGCTGAACAGCGAGCTTCCGATGCTCACTGCCTTTGCAGCTGAATATGAGTGTTCAAATATCGAGGATCCCGCTGAGCGACTCCGACAGTCGATCCAATACATGACCACTCTCTTTGAAAAAATTGAGGGAAGCATGATCACCTCAGAGGGTGAGTTTTCAGAACGAAAAGGGCTCGTTGAAGAAGATTATAGTTCTTCATCCAGCGAACGTTTTGCGGACTTCATGGGAAGTCACCTGATGGCAAGCTACATCGACGATCTTCAATCGACCTGGGATCGAAGAATGACCTTTCTTGCGGGGAATTCATGGCAATGTTCAGGGCCATCGCTCGCCTCCGCGTTTCCAAAAGAGACCGCAGTCTTAAGACGATACCTGAGAGATTCTCACACCGATGGCGATGATCGTAAGAAAGATGTATTCCTCACACCCCTCAGACAAACGCTTTCTTGTGAGAAGGATTTTGAATGGAAGGAATGCTCGTTCCCTAAGCTTGATGAAAAGCCTTAAGGACCGCCCCCACTCCTTTTCCAAACTCAACCGGATAAGCTAAATCATTCAGCGCAAGCTCAAGCGCTCCAATTCCAGTTGCAACATCAAACACATCACAATAGCCGAAGTGAGAAAGACGCAGAATCCTTCCCTGCAACTCATCTTGCCCACCCGTGATGATGACACCGTATTTTTCTTGCATGATTTTTTGGATCTTCTTTCCTTCATCAACTGAGAAACGAGTAGGAACCTTCACCGTAGTTAACACAGGTGATGGGGCTGATGAAAAAAGCTCGAGACCCAAGGCTTCTGCGGCACTACGAGTACAGCGCGCCAGTACCTCATGCCTTTTAAAAATTGCGGGCAGTCCTTCCTCACGTAGCATCCCTAAGGATTCAACTCCACCTTGAATGAGAGAAATGCCGGGAGTCCAAGCCGTCTGCTGCTTCTCCTGCATTTTCTTTTCACGCAGAAGATCAAAGTAGAACTTCGGACACTTCGATTTCTCGGCGTTGCTCCAAGCCCGATCACTTAAAGCAATAAAGGCAAGTCCTGGTGGCAACATGAGGGCTTTTTGAGAACCCGTGATGAGAACATCTATTCCCCACTCATCCATGGGCAAATCTAAAATTCCGACTGCGGTAATTCCATCACAAACACTGAGTAAGCCATTCTTCTTACAAAGCTCTACGATTCCCTTAACCGGATTGAGCGCACCCGTTGAGGTCTCTGAAGCTTGAAAGAGTACTGCCTTCGCGTTTGGACATTCTTTCAGTTTTGACTCAAGAACCGAAAGACTGAGCGCGTGACCTCGCTCCACTAAAATCTCGTGAACTTGAAGCTGATAGGTTTTTGCAATCTTGGTCCAGCGCTCACCAAATTTTCCGATATTGGCGACAATCACCTCATCCCCCGGTGAAAAAAGATTCGCAACAGCGGACTCCATCGCGCCTGTTCCCGTACAAGTTAAGGTCAAGACCTCTTGGCGAGTTTGAAACAGCCACTTTAAGTGATCTTGAAGTTGTTTGAATTTGGCTTCAAATAAGCTCGTGCGATGGTGAATCACGGGCTCAGCAAATTTGGAAAGCACTTGTTCTGGAATGGCTGTGGGTCCCGGAGTCAGAAGTCTTATCTTTTTCATACTCCTCCATTATCACAAACCTCTCCTCAGGAGTACAGGCACGATCCATGAGTTTTACGCACAAGGTAATATTTATGCTTAATTCCCCGCATAAAAAGCGACAAAAAAATGATCCTTTTTGCATCTCGCTGCATAGATTAGGCTTAGGTCATGACAGAAATTTCATCCGTTTCAAAAGAATCTCGTAAATTTCCACCTTCGAAAGAATTCGCTCGGGCAGCCCACATTCCAAACCTTGCCCAGTATAAAAAGATGCGAGCCCTTGCGGAAAAAAACCCGGCTCTTTTTTGGAGCAAACAAGCTAAAGATCTTCACTGGCAAAAACCCTTCAAGAAAGCGCTCGAGTGGAAGTTCCCTTTTGCTAAATGGTTTATTGGCGGAAAGCTCAATGCGTCCGAGAATGCGCTGGACGTTCATCTCTCCACTGCCCGCAAAAATAAGGCTGCCATCATCTGGGAGGGCGAACCCGGAGACGTAAGAACGCTGACTTATCAGCAACTCTCAAGCGAGGTCAATCGACTTGCGAATGGATTGAAATCCCTCGGAGTGAAAAAGGGTGATTTCGTTGGAATCTATATGGGGATGGTTCCAGAAGCCATGATCGCAATGCTCGCCTGCGCAAGAATTGGAGCCACCCATAATGTCGTTTTTGGAGGGTTTTCGGCAGAAGCACTGAGAGATCGTTTAATTGATTCGAATGCAGTGGCACTCCTCACTCAAGATGGCGCCTACCGAAGAGGCTCACCGAGCGCACTGAAGGGTGCGGTTCATAAGATTCTCGATGAAGTCCCGAGCTTAAAGTCCGTGGTCGTTTTAAAGCGTACTCAACAAGACACACCAATGAAAGAGGGACGCGATATTTGGTGGAACACGCTTGTAGAAAACGCCTCCATTCATTGCAAGCCAGAGGCGCTCGATAGTGAACATCCACTTTTCATTCTTTATACGAGTGGTTCTACAGGAAAGCCAAAGGGAATATTACACTCGACCGGCGGTTACCTCACACAAACCAAGTTCTCGACGAAATATGTTTTTGATCTTAAAGAAACTGACCTCTATTTCTGCTCAGCGGATGTTGGCTGGATTACGGGTCACTCCTATATGACTTACGGCCCCCTCATGAATGGTGCGAGCCTTCTGATGTATGAAGGCGTTCCGAATTTTCCAGGCCCTGACCGCTTCTGGTCGATGATCGCCAAACACCAAGTGACCATTTTTTATACCGCTCCCACTGCGATTCGATCCTTTATGCGAATGGGAGATGAACTTCCAAAGAAGCATGACTTGAGCTCGCTCCGACTTCTTGGGTCTGTCGGTGAGCCGATCAACCCTGAAGCCTGGATGTGGTATCACACGATTATCGGTAAAAAACGCTGCCCGATCGTGGATACTTGGTGGCAAACCGAAACGGGCTCAATCATGATTTCTCCGATGCCTGGGGCCATCACCACAAAACCAGGATCCGCAACCCTTCCTCTACCGGGCATTCTTGCTGATGTGGTGAACAAGGACGGTAAACCCTGCAAAGCAAACGAGGGCGGGCTTCTGGTGATCAAGCATCCTTGGCCATCGATGCTTCGAAATGTTTATGGGAATACCGAACGATACATCTCCGCTTATTGGACGGATTTTAAAAAACAAAAGTGGTACTTCACCGGTGATGGCGCTCGTAAAGATAAAGACGGCTATTTTTGGATTATGGGACGAGTCGATGATGTCGTGAACGTCAGCGGTCACCGTCTGGGAACTGCAGAAGTAGAGAGTGCGCTGGTTGCACACCCGAAAGTGGCTGAAGCCGCAGTCGTGGCAAGACCCGATGACTTAAAAGGAAGCGCGCTGGTTGCGTTTGTCTCTTTGAATGCGCAAGTGGTGGCAAGCAATCCTGATCTCGATGCAATCCAAGTCGAACTGAAAAACTGGGTTTCTAAGGAAATTGGCCCGATTGCCAAACCCGATGAAATTCGCTTTTCAGACTCGCTCCCGAAGACCCGCTCAGGAAAAATCATGCGACGTTTATTACGCGAAATGGTAACGACAGGGAAAACCTCTGGCGACACCTCAACTCTCGAGGATTTCTCAGTATTAGAGAAACTTCGCTCAAAAGACGAAGAATAATGAAAGTTTCACTCCTTACGATTGGCGATGAGCTCTTAATTGGTCAGGTTCTCAACTCAAACGTTCAATGGATGAGTGAGAAACTGACGGAACTCGGTTGCACCGTGACCGAGCACCTGACCATTGGTGATAAAATGGACGCCATCTCCCGCGCGCTTTCGTTTGCCGTGAGTGATTGCGATGCACTCATCCTTGGGGGTGGCCTTGGTCCCACTCATGATGACCTCACAATGGACGCACTCTCTCAACACTTTCAAATCCCGCTTCAATATGATGAGGATTGGATATCAAAAGTGGCCGCCTATTTTAAGGCTCGAAATCGAGTCATGAGTGATAATAACAAAAAACAAGGCTTCCTCCTTCAGGGTGCGACTCGCATTGATAATGACTGCGGTACCGCTGCAGGTCAGTACTTTAAGGTAGGCAAGACGCGAATTTTTGTGGTCCCCGGGGTTCCGCATGAAATGAAGAGTATGATGACTCGTTTCATTCTGCCGAAACTGAGCGAGAAATTACTTCCTTCGGGAGAAAAAATCTTAAAAGAAACTCTCCTGACCACAGGACTCGGAGAGAGCTTGCTCGCAGATCGCTTAGACCCATTCGTTCAGAAAATTAAAGCACTCCCTTCGGTTTCTTTAGCGTTCCTACCAAGTAATACCCAGGTCCGACTTCGACTCCAAATGAAAGCAAAGTCGAAAGAAGATGAAGCGCTTTTTCAAAGCCTCGTGCAGGAACTCGCAGAGGGATGCGGACGCGACTACTTTGGAGTAGAGCCCGCAACCCTTGAGGATTTAATTTTCAATAAGTTAAAGCAACAGGGGCAGAGTCTTGCAATTGCAGAGAGCTGCACCGGCGGCTTGATTGCGCACCGACTCACCCAGGTTTCAGGTATTTCTGAAGTGCTTCGCGGTTCGCTCGTTGCCTATCAAGAGTCGATTAAAACTCTCGAACTTGGAATTCCAGATCAACTCTTTCGCGAAAATGGGGTGGTCTCAGAAATCTGCGTTCGCAGCATGGCTGAAAAGGTTCGAACGAAATGGGGCGCTGACTTCGGGCTTGCGACCACGGGCTACCTGGGTCCCCAAGGTGGAGACGCATTTGCTTCGGTGGGAACCGTTTGGATTGCGGTGGCCTCCAAAGCGGGAACCATCGCTCATGTTTTCCAATATGAGAATCATCGAGAGCGAGCAAAGGAACGCGCATCTCAATCCGCACTCGACCTGTTGCGGCGTAATTTGCAGTGACATTCTTGCACCAGGGGGCCAGTGGTGCCTTCTGCCTCTAGCAGAACCACCCTGTCCACCACCCTGCTTAACTTATTAAATTTGTTCATGTTTTCTGATTTCAACTTTTGGCACGACGATTGCTCTTTCCGAAACTGTAATGCCAATCAAAAGGGGGGCACTCATTATGAACACTTTGAAATCGATTCTTCAATCAGCCAGCATTCTTGCTTTCACCGTTATTTCTCTCTCCGCCTGTAACACCGTGGTCTATCAATCGAGCGGACCGAGCGGCGGGGGCTCCGGAGGACCTGTCGTTTATGTCGATCCATACAAGCACGCTTGGTATGACGTTTATGGAACTCAGTGTACCAACTATGGCTATCCGATGTCGGGATGTAACTTCTATGCGGATGGATCAAAAATCACTTCTTCAGGAGATCCCTACTTCGCCAGCAAAACTCTCTACTTCGATTATTGGACCTACACTGATTCGTATGGTTATCGACGCGACTATCAGGGATACGCCTGGCTCAGCAGCACCGGAATTCTCTATGACTCTAGCGGCAATGCCTTAAACGAAATGGATGACGAAGGAGAACAATCCTCTGACATCATCGCTCTAGCATCTCAGAAAGAAACAGAAGCTGCGAAAAGCGCAGGTAAAGCACTCTCTCAAAAGTACGCTCTCGCTGAAGATGCGGGTGTGAACATCGCTAAAACACTCCAAGATTGGGCAGTCCTCGGTCGTGATCGGGCCCGTACAACAGCCGATGTTGCAGACTTCAGTAAACGACTTTACGGAGTTGAATTAAGCCGAGCAAGTAATGCACTTCAAGAAGCAGTGAAAGGAAATAAAGAAGCCCTGACTGAAGTGAACGTGGATGTCGCAGCTCATTGGGGAACCTCTCCTGAAACATCAAAAGAGATCTTGAGTCAGTGGTATAAAGAAGAACTCACTCAACTCGGCGTGAAATAAGCTCATTCACCATCAAAAATTTGGCACCTGAAATCTGGAGGGTTTCAGGTGCTTTTTTTTTGTACCCCGACTAAAATTCTCATATGGACCAAGCCAGGCATTTTCTCACTCAATTCACAGGAACTCAGGCCTATCTCGTATTTTATTTTGTTCTTGTCGGATGCGGTATTGGCTTTCCCTTTAACTCAGACCTCACCTTGATTTCAGCTTCAGTCCTCGCAGCTCTTGGTTACTTTAAACTTCCATTTCTGATTCCCATCGCATTTCTAGGACTCCTCTCGGGTGATACGATCAATTTCTTTGTCGCAAGAAAATACGGCCCAAGGATCCTCACGAGAGCGCCCTTCCGCTGGATTTTAAGCCCTGAAAAAGTCAGTTCTGCTGAAAAGTTTCTAGAAGAAAACGGAACCCGCTTTTTATTTTGCGTACGCTTTCTCCCCCTGATCCGTACCGCTCTCTTTTTCACCGCAGGATCACTCCAGGTTAAGCCTAAAACATTCTACCTCCTAAACGGTGTCGCCACGATCATCTATCTGAGCATATTGATGAACCTTGCATTTTATGCTGGAGAAAATATCGATTCCCTCGTCTCCACATTCAAACATTTTCAATTCTTCTTGCTGGGCAGCCTCATTCTCCTAGTGCTTGCAGTGATCATTAGAAGGAAAATGAAGGGACCCATTCTTTCATGAAAAAATTTCCACTTTGGATCACCTCTATTCCAATTATTCTTGCTGCAGCAACCTTCCAGCTCACCTTTGATCTGGGCGAACAAGGGAAACTCGATTCTAACTTTTTTCGTGAAACCATTTATCCCATCTCACGCTCCATCAATGGCGCCATGTCGAACGTCAAATTTCGCCTTCGTGGAAAACGGGAACCCAATCAGAAAATCATCATCGTTGAAGCGGATGAAAGCTCGATCAATAGCCTGGGTCGCTGGCCATGGCACCGCGAAGTATACGCAGAAATTTTTCACCGAATCTTTCAAAATGGCGCTAAAAACCTGGCCCTCGACGTTTCGTTTTCAGAAGCCGAAGAACGAATTCCTAAAGAGGTTTATGGGCTTCTCAATAAAAGCCAAACCAAACTCAAAGAGACCCTGGAGTCTTTTGAAGGGGATCCCATTTTTGCAAAGGTGACTCGCCTTCACCAAGACCACCTTGTTCTGGGCTTTGCTTATTCAGGTGCCTGTCAGCCCAAATACGCAAAAGAAGAAGACTGTCCGGTACGCGATCCTGAGCTGACTAAAAACATTGAAGATCAAATTGGTAAGTTTGCACTTTCGGAAGAGTATCCCTTTCCGGGAGAAACCCTTTGGAAAACCTCCCTGAATAACCTCATTCAGGTCTTCTCAAGCATTCCACTGATTCGCGACTCCGCACTTTACTCTGGGAACTTTAATATTGATCCGGATTCGGATGGCTACATTCGACGGTATCCACTTTTTAGTTTTAGTGGAAAAAAGATCTATCCTTCCCTTGCGCTCAAGATCGCTGAGCTCTCCCGAAATGATCACGTGAAGATTGAATTTAATCCTAATGATGGCCTCATCCGTAAAGTCTATTTTTCTCTGGATCCGGATCATCCCATTCCAGTCACGCCTCTCGGATACCTCGATCTGAACTTCAAGGGGCCTAGTTTTTCCTACACCTATATCCCGGCCATTGACATCCTCGCACCCATAAACGAAGAGGTGAAGGCGAAGACGCATAGACTTCTGGATGGAGCGGATGTCTTTTTTGGAGCGACTGCAGTTGGCATCTACGATATGAGGGCCTTCCCGTTCGATTCAAACACACCCGGGGTTGAAGGCCACGCCACAGCACTTGACAATCTCCTTGCCAATAATGAGATTCGCTCCGCGAGCGCGATCAATTTAAAATGGCTGCCAGTACTCCTGATTTTGATCGCGGGACTCTCTTTCGCGATCCTCTTCTCTCGCCTTGAATCGGTTCCAAGCATCATCATTTTCGTCATCTTTCTTCTGGGCTTTGGTTTGATTGATTCAAAATTACTCTTTGCTCAAAATATTAATATCCCCACCGCCTTCCTCTTATTAGAAACGCTCCTCATCTTCGCGCTCATCCTGTCGATTCGCTACATTCAGGAGGAACGAAACAAGAAGTTTGTAAGGGAAGCATTCTCAAAATACCTTGCTCCTCAGGTCGTCGATCTCGTCCTGGAAGACCCAACCAAGTTAACCGTCGGGGGAGAGAGAAAAGACGTCACTATTCTCTTTAGTGATTTGAGAGGCTTCACGCACTTCTCAGAAAACATGGACCCGAAAACGCTCACTCAATTTTTGAACGAGTACCTCTCGGAAATGACCGAAATTGTTTTCCAACATGAGGGCACACTCGATAAATATATTGGGGATGCAATCATGGCATTTTGGGGCGCGCCCTTAGAACAACCAGACCATGTAGAACGAGCCTTGAAGGCTGCCGTTGCCATGCGAAAACGTTTGACCGAGATTGCTCCTGACTTTAAGAAGCGCTATGGAATCGATGTGAGTGCCGGTATTGGCATTAATTCCGGTGTGGTGAGTGTCGGAAACATGGGGTCTAAAAGGATTTTCGAATATACAGTGATTGGGGACCACGTGAATCTCGCGTCCCGCCTAGAGAGTCTCACTCGGCTTTATGCCTGCGATATCCTGAGCACACAGTTAACAAAAGATAAGCTTGCCACAGAAGCACAAGCACAGTTTCATACCCGTACCCTTGATTCCGTCATTGTGAAGGGCAGAACCCAGGCGGTAGATCTGATTCAAATTTCAGAAACCGCTTTTGATCCGATTTTTATCTCACGCTTCACAGAGGCTCGATCGGCATTTAAGATGCGCGACTGGGATACGGCCACAAAACTATTCCAAGATGCGAATGACATTGAGCTCGGTATATCGGGAAATCCCGATCCAGTTTCAGAGAATTACATTACCCGCTCTCGTGAATTTAAAAAAAATCCACCTCCGTCTGATTGGGACGGAACCATTGAGATGAGGCGCAAATAAGATGAGTGCAAAAGAAATTAGCTTAAAGCCGAAAGACATTTTATTCGAAGAGGGGGATCCCTCAAAGAACCTCTATTACTTAAAGCGTGGAGCCATTCGACTTTTTCGAAGAAAGGGTGAAGGGAAAATTGAGATTGAAACCATCAGAGCAGGACAAGTCTTGGGGGAATTGGCCTTTTTTGATGGTCAAGCCCGATCCGCTTCTGCCGAAGCGCTCGTCAACTGTGAGTTGATTGAGATTTCACGCTCATCCCTTGATGAAGCCCTCGCTAAGTTTCCAGACTGGCTCGTCACACTGACTAAAACCGTATCTTCTCGACTCCGAGCTGCTAACAATCGAATCCGTATTCTAGAGAGTCTGACGACCGAGTACGAGGTCGACAAACATGGAAATCGATCAAAGGAATATGTGTTTGTAACTACCGCTGAGTTACTTCGCTTTTGTACGGCGGTACTTACCGTTGCGTCCCGATATGGAAAGAATCAAACCTCAGAGGGCATTGAAATCTCAAGCGGGATGCTTGAAAAGTTTGCGTCTTCCATCCTTCAAGTACCCTCTGCAAAAGTATTGAGCTTGATTGAACTATTTAAGTCAGTGGAGGTCTTAAAAGGCGACCTCCTTCTAACAGACATTCGCTTTTTGGATCAATTCATTCATTTTATTAATGAGCAAAACCTTACCCCCCATGAGCAACGCAAAGACCTGACTGAAGCGGGATTTAAAGCACTGAGCCTCATCATGCAGAACCGTGCTCAAGCTAAGCCACTGGCCGATACCATCGAACGGCTCGACCTCGGTCCGGCTGTCGTAAATTCTGGAATCCCTCTCGGCTCAGTACAAGAGTTACAAACCCAAGGCTTAGTTAAAAATATTTCATTGGTTTCGGCAAATGAGATTTTAATCGATTACGACGGAAGCGCGCTCATGTTCTCGTATCGTGCTTTTTGGCTTCTTCAAGAGATCGAGAAACTCAACGTTCAAAAAAGACAAAACTAAAGTTTACTCAGATTTAATCACAACGAAACTCTCCACTTTTCGCTTACTGTGGAGCTCTTTACCTTTGATATCTGCAAGTTTCTTTGTCTTAAAGCCAGGGAGCACCACCCGATAACGGGTTTCTCCATTCACTACGGCCATTCGCACTTCAGTTTTTAAGCCACGCTTCGTAAACACGCTGATCTTTTTCTGAGCGAGTTCTTTGCTGGGGTAGGAACCGAGTTGAATTGCAAATTTGGATTCCGTTTTCATTTCGGTCTTAGGGACTTCAGGCTCAGCCTCATCCGCACTGTCTTCGGCCTCAGGTGCCTTTGGTTTTTCTTCCACTTTGGCCGTCGGCAAATCGACTGGCTTCGCATGATCCAGTTTTATTTCAGCTCCCTTGAGAGCCTGATCTGTTGCCGCCTTAATAGCTTCTTGAGCGGCGCCTTCTGCGCGCTGGGATCCTTGCTCAAGACTCGCCTTCGGCGGTATGAGGTCCGGACTCTCTTCCATTTTTAATGCTGGAACCTCGGCGACATGGGTGCCTGTTTTAATTTTCTTCCCGTAGTGTAGCCCTAGAGTAAAAAAGAATCCGAGCGTGGTTAAAACCAAAAGTCCAATCACTACAAGCTCTTTCCAACTGAAGATAAAAAACTTTTCGCTCTTTTGCATCTTAGAACCATTCTGCGCCCCCCTGGATTTGAAGTCAAACGAGAGGAACACTCATGGCTCGTATTTTGAATCTTAAAGGGCACCATGAAAGCGTCAAATTTAAGCCATAAAGGAGATTATATGAAGAAACAATCATTGAAATGTCGGGCAGGTCAAGGTCTCAGCGAGTACATGATACTCGTCATGCTGATTGGGGTGTGCTCAATTGCTGCATCAAAGACAGTGGGAATCACCATCAAGTCCAAACTTGAAAACATCAATCAAAAACTCGAGGAGATCCACATTTAATAAACGGGAGTGGGGTAATGAATCAACGCGGACAGTCCCTGATTGAATTCAATCTCGTCAGTATCCTGATCTTGACCCCACTCTTGGCCGGGGGCATGGGTTGGGGTGTGCGGGAATTTAAGAGGTTTGAATGCGCCTACAAGAGCTTCACGGAAGCAAGAAGTCGACTCATCCTTACGCATGCCGTAAGCAGAGTCGACGAGGATTGCGGTTCAGGAATCCGAGAAAGCATAACGCTACTCCCCCTCGAATCTTTAGATCTAAAAAAGGGCGGACTGGGGCTCAGCGACTGGGAGAGGGAGGCTACTCAACTCTGGGGGGTACTCTCGTCCTTCTCACCTTCGTTTTCGGGTTCGGAATCTGGTCTTCCATCAACCACGTCAGAGCCATCAGTGAACGACAAGTGAACATGGATCGATGCACGGGCGGCGCGGTTCTGCACCTGAGAGCCGCGCTCAAGAGCCTAGAGTACTCCTACCTTCGGATTGAAGTGGCTCGGGAAGCGACCTTAGCCCTCCTCCTCACCCCGGCAGCCCCTGAGGCTTTAAGTGCATTTCGATCCGCTGCTAAAATTGAAAAGAAAATAGAAGAGGCCATCCGGAAGGATTGGGAATGGGAAGGGAAACGCTGGGAGAGCATGACAGGATTAGGATGCCGCCTGAGAAGAATGCCTGAGCGCAGTCCCTACCCTCCGTTTCAATACCCCATCATCAATCCTGAGATGTCGATACTTGAACTCAGAACATCACGCTTTCTCTTAAGTCAAAAGAGCCCCATTGAACTGAGCATCCACTCTGCTCAACTCAGATCGGGAGCGCGACTGGAACAGGTGAACCATGAATGGCTTACTTACTGGTACCAATAACAAACGAGGCTCGATCCTAATCGAGATGATTTTATGGAGCACTTTGGTCGTCATATCTATCGGATGCTTAGAGAAAAAATTCATGCGGTCTTACCACGGCTTCAAAAAAGCGGTCCACTCCCAAAGCTCTCCCTTGAGGCCTTAAAGATCCTAAAGGGACTCTCGCTCTTGTTTGTCTCCATTTTCTTTGCATGGATCAGTTACCAAAACTCAAAAGTTACGGGAGCAGAGGAATATCAATCGGAACATTGGCCCCCTAAAAGGGTGTGGAAAAACAATCTTCAAAACCTAGGGTTGAAAGGAATTTCAGAACCCGAAAAATGGGACAGTGTCTTAAAAAATCTATCGCTTCACGAATCCACGCGAAACCAGATTCAAGTCAGCCAAGATGGGTGTTTCGTCTATCTGTCCCACTCCCCATTTCAAGACGCTGCCGAGCTCTGGAGCTGTGAGAGGGCCCAGGCTCCACTAGAATGGATTTCGATGGGTTCTGGGTATCTCGGCTTTGAGAATTTAATTAAATTCATTGAAAAACTGCCCGAAAAGCCAAAATTAGCCTCAAAAATAAAACCTAAATCCATTGACCCAAAGGAGTTCCACTATTAGAATCCTGTGCCATGAGCAACTCTAAAAATCGTCCGATCTTGACCGTTGGTTCCATGGCTTTTGATTCCGTGCGCACTCCCGCAGGCAAAGCTGATAACGTACTGGGCGGCTCCGTAAATTATTTTTCATTAGCAGCCTCTCTCTTCACTCCGATTAAAATCGTAGCCGTTGTGGGAGATGACTTCCCGACTGAACACTTAAACTTCCTGAAAGAACGAAACATTGACGTCTCAGGTGTTCAGATCGCTAAAGGCAAGACCTTCCACTGGGTGGGTGAATACGACACTAATTTAAACGAGGCGAAGACCCTTGCGACAGCACTGAATGTGTTCGAGCATTTCGACCCTAAACTTCCAGAGACTCACACGGATTGCCCGGTAGTATTCTTGGCAAACATTGATCCAGTTCTTCAGCAGCAAGTCCTCAATCAAGTGAAGGGCCACGAATTCGTTGCGTGTGATTCGATGAACTTTTGGATCACCGGCAAGCCCGATGAACTGAAAGAAACCTTAAAGCGTGTCGACCTCCTTTGCATTAACGAAAAAGAAGCCTTCTTGCTCTCCGATGAAAAGAGCCTTGAAAAAGCAGCTAAAAAAATTCAAACCATGGGTCCATCTAATATCATCATTAAACGCGGTGAATATGGATCAGCCCTCTTCACTCCAAGTGGAACCTTCTTGGCGCCAGCCTACCTCGTTGACGATGTGATTGATCCAACCGGCGCAGGCGATAGCTTCGCGGGCGCAGTGGTGGGTTACCTTGCCGAGAATGGCGCTAACCGTGAAATGATGAAAACAGATCCAAGCGCATGGGATCAACTTCTCCGTCGCTCAGTCGTTTACGGAACAGTCATGGCCAGTTTCACGATCCAAGATTTCAGCATTGGTCGCCTGAAGAAACTTTCTCGTGATGAACTCATGCACCGTAAAGAAAAACTCATGAAAATGATGAGCATCGGGCCAGGGTGAAATCTCCCTTGTTATTAAAGTTCGCGATTGTATTTAGCCTGATTTCCTTTCTGGTCTGCGGGCTCACTTACCAACTTATAAAAAAGCGCCTCGGTTTAAGTCCTCGCGGAAACCGGGCGCTTTTTTCATTTCTCATGTTTAGCGCCGTGATGATGATTGTAGGACCGATCCTTTATCGAGTTTACAGCGTTTCTGCAGATTCGGGCGCCGACCTCCTCTTTCAATGGGCTCAATTCAGTTTGCTTGGATGGGTAGGAAGTTGTTTTCTTGTATTCTTGTTCATGGAGATACTGCAACTCGGCTCAAAAACCTTTGACCCAAAGAAGCGAATTTTTCTCACCGAAGGAGTCGCTCGCACCCTTCTCGCTGGCACCACGCTTTCATCCCTTGCAGGCTTAGTGGAAGCGAAAGCTGGCCCGAGCATCACTCCCGTTGAAATTCGCCTCGAGACTCTGCCGCCTGCTTTTCATGGACTCACGATTGCTCAGATTTCAGACGTCCACGTGGGCCCACTCATCCATGAGAACTATCTGAATCAAGTGGTGGACCAAGTCATGTCTCTGAATGCTGACTTGATCTTCATTACGGGTGACCTTGTGGATGGAACGGTTGACCAATTAAAAGAGCAGGTTTCACCGCTTAAACGCCTGAGAGCAAAAGAGGGCGTCTATTTTTGTACCGGCAACCATGAATACTACTCGGGCGCTAAAGAATGGATTACTCACCTTGAATCGATCGGGATTCATGTGTTTCAAAACTCTCATCTGATCTTAAAAAGGACGACCGCTACAGGAGTCGACTCGCTCCTGATTGCTGGAGTTCACGACCATCATGCTGATCGCTATGAAGCGTCTCATCGCAGTGACCCTCGGAAGGCGGCTGAGACCACCGATCCAGTAAACTGCAAAATCTTGCTCGCCCATAATCCTTTTAGTATTGAGGGTGCGGTAGATGCGGGTTTTCATTTACAGCTATCGGGCCACACCCACGCCGGCCAATTTTATCCTTATAGTTTTATTGTAAAGGCAGCTCTCAAGTACTCTGAGGGCCTTTACCGCGTAAACTCACAGACACAACTTTATGTAAATCGGGGGACCGGTTATTGGGGTCCGCCCAATCGATTAGGAAAACGAAGCGAAGTCACAAAGATCACCCTACTGAGCGCGGCTCTCACCTAAATAGAAGGTCTGAGAATCATCGTTGTATCCAAAGAGCTCTGAATAACGGCCCCAGTTAACGACCGTACTAAATGAAGATTCAGCATCTTCATTGGGAAGTAACTCCGCTAACTTCTCGAGCATTTCCTCACGGGTCACTTCCGTCTCTTCCTGGCTAGAAAGGTATTCCTTCACCATTTTGAAAAGTGGCAACTGTGCGAGCTTGTCGCGGATCAGATCTTTCCGATCGGTGATCGATGCATCCACCACTTGATTTCCAAATGGCTCAACTACGACATCTCCTCCCGGGGTATGAACAAGATTCAACATTTCGGCCGCTCGAATCACGGTGAGTGTTTCACCCAGCTCCATGGAGAGCTCTCCTGCGAGTTTGTAGATGTCTTCACGACCTCCTTTGCCCACTAAGAGTTCAACTAAACCTAAAATCTGACTGATTCCAATTTCTGGAAGGGGTGCTACTTTCATAAATCTATGTCGTTCCTTTTTAATCTGTTTAAACCTGTGTTGTTAAGCAAGAAGTGAAAAGACTCGGTCCACATACTCCACGAAGAGCGGGTCACGCTTTCG
Organism: Oligoflexia bacterium; assembly: GCA_903858975.1. GTDB lineage: Bacteria > Bdellovibrionota > UBA1018 > UBA1018 > CAIMNF01 > CAIMNF01. The sequence goes on from CAIOKW010000310.1 coordinate 17,044, forward strand.
GCGTGGACGCGGCAAGTCAATTTTCAATTCTCCTGCAATTTTTCCGGGACGATTGGAAAGGATCAAAATACGATCCGAAAGTTCAATCGCCTCTTCAATGTTGTGAGTGACCATCACCATGGTGTTCACCACGTTGTCTCGATCACTCCAAATATCGAGTAATTCGTTTCTTAAGTTGATTGAGGTCAGTACATCGAGGGATGAGAATGGCTCATCCATCAAAAGCAGGGACGGCTCAACTGCAAGAGCTCTTGCAAGACCCACCCGTTGCTTCATCCCGCCAGACAACTCTCGAGGATAGGCTTCCTCGTAACCCTCAAGACCGACCTTCGTAATGTAATGCCTTACCCGATTGCGACGAAGTTCAATGTCTTTAGTGCGGGCCTCAAGACCGAGTTCAATATTCTGAGAAACCGTAAGCCAGGGTAACAACCCGAAATTCTGAAAAACCATCGCAGTATCAAAATTGATTCCACGTTGTTCTCGATCTTCGTACAAAATGGATCCAGACGAGGGCTGCAAGAGTCCATTGATCATTCGAAGTAAGGTACTCTTCCCCGCTCCTGATGGACCCACAATCGTAATGAACTCGCCCTCCATTGCTTGAAAAGAAATATCTTCAAGAACGGTCACTTCCCCCTGCGGAAGGAGAAAACGTCGCGAAACATTTTTAAACTCAAGTAAATTCTTACTCATTAGAATTTAAACCTTTCCAGGTTCTGTTGATAAAGCGGCTGCCAAATCAACAGGTTTACAACCAAAATCCAAGCCACCATCACCAAAATACAAAGTGTGATCGCCCTTCCATCTCCCAACTCATAGACCGCATAACTCAGAAGCGAACCCAAGCCCTGAACCTTCATCACTTGATCTTTGATGGTAATATATTCAGATACCACTAAAGCATTCCAACCCCCACCCCAAGCCGTGATCGCGCCGGTGATGAGAGAGGGACGAATGGCTGGGAAGACAAGCTTCCGAAAAGTGTGAAAGTTTGAAAGACCGTATGAGCGAGTCGCATCAACGAGATCAGAGGGAATGGAGGCCGCCCCACCGATGGCATTAAACAGCACATACCACTGAATCCCGAAGGTCAGTAGGAAGAGGGTCGCAAAATCCATTCCACCTCCCATTTTTCTGACTCCCACCAAAATAATCAAAGGAAAAAGGGCCGTAGCAGGAATCGAAGCCCCGAGTTGAGCAATGGTCGTCAGCACGTGGCGAATCTTCGGTCGATTCCAAGTGAAATAGATCAAGGGCAGAATCCATAAGAATGAAACCAGAAGAGCAAAGAGAATTCTGAGTGTTGAGAAAATCAGGCCCATCGGGAGATCGCGCACTAAGGGAGGAAGTGGTCCGCGAAACCAATTCCAAACATAGAACAATCCAAAAATCACCAAGAACCCCAAAGCGAAATACCCAATGGCAATTCTCACATTCTTCGTTCTACGAATCACGGGCTCCATCGGACGCGTAATTTCGCGCACGGCCCTTGAGAAAAGAATGGTCGGCAAATCCCAAAACAAAGGGAACATCACTTCACGAAAGAACCAACGCGCGGGGAGTGTGAAGGTCAGCAGCATATTCAAGAGGGGCTCGGTTAAAAATGAAAGCCTGGAGGCAATCGTCTTTGGAAGCGAGAGGAATACTCCCACATCTTCCTCATCTTGATTCGCAGTTGCATCCTGTCTAAATCGCTCAGCCCAAATCATGAGTGGCTTCCAGACTAAAATATCAATCAGGAGAATCAACGCAGACAAGGCGAGAATCCCCCACAGAACCAAGTTTAGTCTCTCCTCCTCCGCGGCACGAGCGAGAAAGCTTCCAATACCAGGAAGATTATATTTAACCGGTCCAATCGCGATGATTTCACAAGCAACTAGAAAGAACCAACCATTCGACCAGGAAAGAATAGAGTTATAAATCACGCGAGGGATCGACGCAGGAAGATAGAGCTTGAAGAATCGCTGACTCTGAGGGAGGCCATAGCTGGTAATCGCCTCTTCATTCTCAATCGGAATGGCCTTCACGGACTCGTACACCGCAAACGCCAAGTTCCATGCCTGAGATGTGAAGATTAAAAATACAGCTGAAAGCTCAACACCAATGCGATGTCCGTGCGTGATCCCAATAAAAAAACTAATCGCTGCTGGAAAGAAACCCACTACGGGTACCGATTGTAAAATATCAATCAGGGGAAGAATCCATCGCTCACCCAATCGCGTTCTTGCGGCCAACATGCCAAACAAGAAAGCAAAGAACAAAGAGGAAAGGTATGCCGCAAGCATTCGAACAAAAGACAACATCAATGCTCCCGGTAAGTCCGGAAGGAAGACCGTCTCTGCTTTCAATTCTGATAAATGAATCCCGCCTCGGTAAATGCCGATTAAGGCGTAAATTAAACCGACAAAGAGTAACAAATAAATGACGCTTGATTTGGTTTTTTCTAAAACCGCTCGAGGAAGCAGTGCCATGGCTTAGTTTTATTGATACGCTAAATAGCATGAACTTGCACTTCATTTTAGTCGCCTTCATCAGCTTTACCTCAAGCGCTCAGGCGACCAGTTTTTACATTCGCCCCTTTAGTGAGTTTACCGAAAGCGCTCCTCATATCGTTCGCGGCTTCATCCGTGACCAAAGGGCAGAAAACGCCATCACCTCTGACGGAGGCAAAACGATCTACACTTTCGCAAGAGTCGAGGTGAAGGAAGTTCTGAAGGGCAATATCCACAAACCTGAAATTCAGATTCGAAAAGTAGGTGGATCAAAAGACGGTTACACGCTTGAAATTCCAAGCTCTCCTGAGTTCAAAGAAGGCGAAGAGAGTGTTTTCTTTCTGAGCGAAGAAAAAGAAGATCAATCTTTTGAGATCACAGGATTGGAATTGGGGAAATTTGGAGTTGAAGAAAAAAATGGTGGCGTGTTTTTGACGGGAGGGATTTTTAATTACTCGCGCTCTCAGACTCCAAACGAGACTCAGGAACACCCGGGACCCTGGAGTATTAATGATTTAAAAGCCCTGATCCAAAAACAGGCCTCATCGAGCGCCCCCCGCGCACAATCGAGCTCTACCTCTCAAACTCATCCTATCGAAAGCTCAACTCCCTCATCTGAAACCTCAAGCAAGGGTGCACCTACCACTCCTTCTCCCCCCTCCGAAAAGAGTTCACGCTCGGCAGAAAATTCCCCATTTTTGATCTTTATCATAGGCCTTTTCGCTCTCTTGGCCGGTATTTTTATTTACCGCCAAAGGAAGTAAATACACTACAATCATGAGAGCAGGAGATCACGGATTCGATCTCCCCTAAGGAGTATTCAGGGATGAGGATTTTTAACTCCCTCTCATTTTTCATCTGCCTTGCGCTCATGAGTTTTCACCTCATGACAGACGCGAAAGCCTATACCTTGACCTCCACCACCGAGGGCCAACTGATCCGATGGAGATATGGGCAGAAACTCTTTCTTGCTGGTAATCCCGTCGGTAGAGACAAGTTAGACTCTGGGGAATTTAAAAAAACTATCATTCAAGGCCTTCAGCAATGGAAGTGGGCAACTGAAGGGCAGTTTGATTTTGATTACTGGCAAGGAAATGATCCGAATATTTATGTTCCGAATCTGGAGAACAATGGGCTCAGCTCGATTTTCTTTGCATCGAACTCGAATGAGATCAGTGATCCGAATGTGATTGGCTTTACCCAGGTTTGGTATAATAACAATAATGGCGATCTCATCGAGACCGACATCATGCTCAACGACCGTAATTTCAGCCTCACCCTGAACCCTGCCGATACGAGCTCCCAGGGAAGCTTTGGAGCTCGGCCGAAGGTTGCGCTCGGGAACATCGTGACCCACGAACTCGGGCACGCTCTCGGATTATCCCACAGTGGCGACATCAACTCATCCATGCTCTATGTGGAGTTCAGCGAACAAGCTCGAATTTCCTGTGACGATTGGGCCGGGGCCCATCACCTTTATCCGTCCCCTTCGGTGACCACAGGCGCACTCACCGGAGTGATCTTAAGCCCCCACGGAGACCGCGTTGCCGGGGCATCGGTCACTGCGATTTCGAAGTCTCGAGGAATTGCGATCGCGAGCGTTCTGAGTGATCAAAATGGGATCTATTATTTTGGAGCTCTGGAGCCCGGCTCTTATTCATTAATGATTCAACCCTTTAGGGGCTCAAAGGACTCCGTTCC
>CAIOKW010000311.1 GCA_903858975.1 Oligoflexia bacterium
GCAACATCATCGGGCCCGGTGGGCGGGCGAACATTCAGGCGAGTGGGCTCTTGATCTGAATCTGAGAAACCCTGTACTATTCCAGGGCTCGTTGATTCCTCGACTTCATCGGGAGCTCTGATGGGTTCGGGCTTTTTGACTAAGACTTGCGCACTAATTTTAGTCTCAGTCTTAATCTGCGGTTTTGCCTCTGGCTTTACTTCAGGCTTCGGCTCTATTTTGGGTGCCTTAACTATTGCGGAGCGCGTGGGCTCAGGCTTCGGGGCAATTACTTTGGTCGGCTCAAATACAATTTTAGGCTCAACCGGAATGATCGGCTCATCAGGTACCGGCACCGGCTCAGGCTTGTATGTTGGCGCCGGGGTTGGCGCCGTTACGGGTGCGGAATCGAGTTCAGGCTCATGTGCGCTTCCAAAATCGAGCTCAATTTTTAATTCTTCTTCGGGCTCGGGTTCAACTGCCGGTTTAGACTCCACTACCGGCTCAGGTACAACTACGGGTTCAGCTTCTATTACAAGCTCGGGCTCAACTACGGGTTCGGCTTCAATTACGAGCGCGGGTTCATCTACCGGTTCAGCTTCAATCACTGCCTCGGGTTCAATTGCTGGTTCAGCTTCAACTATTGGCTCAGGTTCAACTGCCAGTTTGGCCTCAACCACTGGTTCCGGTTCGGGTGCAAGCACTGGCGGTTCTGGTGGCGGCTCTACAATTTTGGGTGGCTCTGGCTCAGTGACTGATTTGAAGTCATCCTCAAATTCAGGATAGTCTTTTAACTCGAGGGCAAACTGATTCGGATAAAGAGAGAGTTCATCTGACTCTTTAAGTTCACCTTTCCGAATTCTTTTTCTGATTTCATCCTCTTTCAGCGGGGAGCTCGAGGCTCCGTCGCGAAAGCGAATTACGTACAAATTTGCCATCTTTCCTTAATGGATCAGTGGGATCCCTTTTAAGTATTGTATCATGGCATTTGGCATTACCCCCAAAAAGACCACTCCCGCTGCAGCGGCAACGGCAACGATTTGACTCCAGAAGCCTGAATTCCAATTGGCCGCAGTTGGATCTGCGTCACGCATCACCATCAGAGCAATCGGTCGCATATAAGCATAAGCGCTCACCACGGTGCAAAGGGCAGCGAGTACTACGAGAGGTGTTTCTCCCGAACCAATGGAAGACATGAACACAAAATATTTAGTAAAAAAGCCAACTGTGAAAGGCATTCCCGCCATTGAAAAGAAGAAAATCGACCACAGCATGGTTTGAATCGGTGATCGCTTCATGAGGCCAGTCAGATCAATGAGCTCAATACCGGTATCTGCTTTTGGTTCAGACTGACTCATGAGTGCAAAAATCCCGCTCGTCATTAAGGTATACCCAAAAAGGTAAATCATGACGGATTGGATCTCTTCTCCCTTACCTAAGCTTCCAAGCACTCCCAAGAGGAGGTAACCCGTATGGGAAATAGAAGAGTATGCGAGCATCCGCTTCAGATTCTTCTGCGTAATGATTACTGCTGAGCCCACGATGAGACTGAGTGCTGCCATCCATCGAATGACGTGTTTCACCGTTACTGCATAGGTCGCCCAGCTCGGGTTATTAAAGTCTACAATATGAATGAGTCGAACCAGGGTCACGAATGCTGCAGTGGTCACGACTGTTGCCATGATTCCCGTAACAGGGGTCGGAGCCCCCTCATAAACGTCTGGCTTCCAGAAATGAAAAGGTGCTGCGGCGACCTTGAACATGAACGCGATCAAAATCAGCAAATGGCCCATACCAAAAATAACCATGTCTGAATGACCTGACTGGGACCAAGTAAAGATGGTATTCAGATTTGTGCTCCCGGTAGCTCCAAACATAAATGATGTTCCGAGCAGAAACACTGCACCAATAGCTCCGCCTAAAATATAATATTTGATTGCAGCTTCATTGGATCTCGAATCATTTCTTCTAAAACCAGTGAGTGTATAAGCAGGGAGTGACATCACCTCGAGGGATATGAATGTCACCACTAAGTCCTTAGAACAGGTGAGCGCAGACGCTCCCAAAATTAGGATCAAAAGTAGGTGGTAGTAATCAGAAAGGTGAAGGCCCTCTTTGTTTAAGTAGCGATCACCGCCTAAAATAAACAAAATTCCGATAGCAGAAAATAGTGCCAAAATAAAATGAGTGAGCGGAGAAATCTCTACTATACCTGAAAAAACGGTTTCAGCGGGCACCTGAAGCAATCCTAAGCACGAAATCAAAGTGGCAAGCAGCGTAATCACTGCTGAGATTTGGGCCGGACGTTTGGTGTCGACCCGAATCACACTCACCAGAAGGGTAATGAGAATTCCTCCGGAGAGCAGGGCCCATGGCATCATCACATCTAAATGATCGATCATATTAATTTCCCTTCAAAAACATGGCGGGCTGAAGACCACCGTAAACAATTACTGACAGCAACATCAGCACTAAAACGAGATCATAAGCGCCAATATCTTTTGTGATCACGCCGGAACTCGTTGGCTTTTGTGCGTCCGACCCAAGGCCCAGCTGCTGATAAAACTTCAACATATAGACCGCGCCCAAGATGACCCCTAGGCCCGAAAGAATCGTGCACAGAGCACTGACCGGATAGGCATTGAGTAGCACTAAGAACTCACCCCCAAAATTCAGAGTTCCAGGTAGGGACACAGAGGCGAGGACCGATACAAATAAGCTCACAAACAAAACCGGGTACAATGGAGCGAGCCCGTGGGGGCTCTCAAGGTTCAGTTCCGCCTGACGCTCTTCTACTTGGTGATAGAGGAAAAACAGAAGTGCGCTGACGAGTGTGTGACCCACGCTGAGTAAGATCGCGGCTGTAATGCCATTTGACTTCAAAGAGAAGATTCCAAGCATGACAAAACCCAAGTGGCTGATGGAAGAATATGCCAAGAGAGACTTCCCGTCATTTGAACGAATTGCGAGGAGTGCCGCATAGACAATAGAAATTGCAGCGAGCGTAACTAACCAGCCCTGGTGCATTGCCGCGGTTTGAGGAAACAGGGGCAAAACAAAACGAATCATCCCAATCACCCCGAGCTTTGACAAAATACCGGACATCCAAATCGTCCCCGGCATCGGTGCATTCGTATAGACATCCTTTAACCAGCCATGGAAGGGAACCAATGGTACCTTAATCGCAAACGCAGCAAAGAATCCCATAAATGGCCAGCAAAGTTTCACTGGATCTTGGGTTGCAGTAAAATGAATCAAGTCCGTAATTTGTGCTGAGTAGACACCGCTTGCTTCGTGATTCAGGTAAACAAGATAAAAGATAGATACGAGCATGAGGATGGAGCCGAGAAAGCTCATGATAAAGAATCGGAGAACGGACGCTGCCTTCTGATTTTCTCCCCAGATCCCGACCATAAAAATCATCGGAATAAACACCGCCTCATAGGCCAGATAAAAGGTGATGAGATCGGTGCTGAGGAATGCCGCATTCAGCGCGAAAACCAGAAAAAAGCCGAAACTCGTGAAGAGGCGTGGGTACTTTCGATACCATACCCCCCTTAGGCTAAAAGCAACTAATGCCACTAAGGTATTTAAAACTACAAACCAGGCCGATACTGAGTCCAGTCGGAGGCTTAGGCTAAAACCGATCTCTGGGACCCATGATAATTTCTGATCAACAACAAAGGTTTTTGCTAAATCGGCAGACTTAGCAAACAAGAGGCCTGAAGTTTCATAGACGGTTAATGCAAGGATCAAGGCGCTTCCGAATATGGCATAAAGTCTTTGAACCGCCTTTGGCATTACCCAAGCGATCAGAACTCCAATCAACGGAAGAGTAAGTAAAAAACTGAGTGAACTAGAAGTTTCCATAAATTCCTGCTCCCAAGAAAAACCATGCAAAGATCGCGACTACCGCTAGAACAATCATCATCAAATAGGCTTGTGCTGAACCCACTTGAAGGACCTTAATCATATTTCCAGAAAGATCGACTAAGGCGGCACTCACTTGAATGATTCGCTGAACGACCCATTCCTCTACATATTTTGCAGCGCCTGACGATAGTTTCTGCAAACCCCGACCAAATGCCACCCCATAGATCCGATCAATCCCAAACACATCCGTTGTTTTCTCAACTTTTGTGTTCTTCGAATATTTGAAAAAGGCAAGACCCGCCCCTAGAGTAGCAATCACCACGCTCACAAACATGATTAAGTGCGGAGAAATCTCCGAAACTTCGGCAGCGCCGTGATCGAGGGACACCGGTGCGCCAAACCATCCGCCGACGAGCGATAGAGTCGCCAAAACAGCGAGCGGTGCGCCCATGACCCATGGAGACTCATGGGCATGGTCAAATTTCTTTTTATCCATTCTCGCATTTCCGAAAAAGACGAGTAGATAGAGGCGAGTCATATAGAAAGCGGTGAGGGCAGCTGAGATGATCGCCAAACCAAAAATGATTTTGTTACCGTGATGAGACACGAGCGTCTCGTAAATGATCTCATCTTTAGAGAAGAAACCACTGAACGGGGGGAGTCCGAGGATCGCAGCCCATCCGGCCGTGAACGTAATAAAAGTCAGAGGTAGCTTCTTTCTTAATCCACCCATTTCAAAAATATTTTGTTCACCGTGAAGTGCATGAATCACGCTCCCTGCAGCCAAAAACAAAAGGGCTTTAAAGAATGCGTGAGTCATTACGTGAAACACACCCACTTGAAAAGCACCCACGCCACAGGCCATGAACATGAATCCCAATTGTGAAACGGTAGAGTAAGCGAGAACTTTTTTCAGATCACTTTGAAAGCATGCAATAATCGCTGCAACCAAAGCCGTGAGCCCCCCCACGATCGCAATCGTGGAAAGAACGATATCAGACGCCGCAATAATAGGGTTCAAACGCGCGAGAAGATAGATACCGCTCGTAACCATGGTCGCCGCATGAATCAGTGCTGATACTGGAGTGGGACCCGCCATCGCATCCGGTAACCAAGTAAAAAGTGGAATCTGAGCGGACTTACCCGTACATGCGAAGAAAATCAGTAATCCAAATACCGTGACCACATGGGGGCTAAGTACTGCCTTTTGAATCTCAAGGAGATCCAAGGTACCTGCGAATTTAAATCCGATGAACATCGCAATCAGAAAACCTAAATCTCCAATTCGATTCATGATGAAGGCCTTTTGACCCGCAAGGACGTTTGGCATCTCTTTGTACCAAAAACCAATCAAAAGATAACTGGCAAGACCCACACCTTCCCAGCCCAAGAACACGTGTGGAAGTGTTGCGCCTAGAACCAAGTTTAACATCATGAAACAGAAGAAATTAAGATACGAAAAATATTTTGCAATATTTTCCTCGTCCGACATGTAGCCTACTGAATAAAGATGAATCAAGGTTCCAACCCCGGTAATCACGAGCGTGAACACTGCGCTGAGAGAATCAAAGCGAAGAGCGAAGTCTACACTGAGACCCCCAAGCTTCATCCACTGGAACAAAGTTTCTTCAATGAGTCTTGATTCGACTGGCATGGCGCGAAGCTTAAGAAACTGGGTCAGGGCCAAGGCAAAGCTTCCAGCCATGGCGAGAGTAGCAATGGTTCCGCTTGCAAAGGGGCTTACCTTTTTTCCTTTGGAAGAAGCGATGAGGTGCCATACCCCATTTATAAAAAAACCAAGAAGCGGCAACAGTATGATTAACGTGTTGTTCATGGACTAGTCCCTCAACATTTGAATTTGATCAGAATCAACGGTTCTAAGATTTCTAAAGAGTGCGATGACGAGCCCTAGGCCTACCGCAGACTCTGCCGCCGCTACGGTCATCACAAAAAGTACCGTGAGATGGCCATCCAGAATTTGGTGCATCTTTGAGAATGCAACAAAACTGAGATTCACCCCATTGAGCATCAACTCAACGCACATGAGCATAATGAGCAGATTTTTTCTCAAAATCACACCCAAAAGTCCGATGCAAAAAATAATCATGGATACGACAAGCATCATCCAAGGTTCCAACGTGATCATGCTTTTGATCCTCCCGATACGGCCTTACGCTTAGCAAGGGCAACGGTCGAAACCACTGCACCTAAAAGTAAAAACGAGGTTAATTCAAAGTGAAATACGTGATCGGTAAAAATTCCCTCTGAAATGAGTCTTACGTTGCCTCCCATCGAGACTATTTTCTCATCGGTGAGGGTTCCGGTGGGAACCATTCCTCGAGCCGTGAGGACCGCGCGAATCAAGAGGCCCATTAGCCCTAAGATCCCCAAAACGGAAACGCCCTTAAAAAGACCGCTACTTTCTTTCAGGTCATTGACCGGCTCATCTTGACTGAGCAACATGATGACAAACACAAAGAGCACCATGATTGCGCCGGTATAGACTAAGATCTGAAGAGCCGCCACTAAATGGGCTCCCATCAGGGCATAGAGTCCGGCGAACGCGAAAAACACTAAGACCAAAGAAAAGGCCGCCGCTACGGGGCTTTTCTTCAAAATCACCATGATGGATCCGAGAATGGCAATCGTCGAAAAAATAGAGAATGCGAGTAAACCAAAGTCCATTACTTGTTACCCCTTTGCTCTAAAAGGAAATCCTTCTCATAGACCGTACGGTTTTGCTGACTCATTTCGTAAATGTTTGAAAGCTTAATCGCGTCCTTAGGACACGCCTCTTCACACATTCCGCAAAAGCAGCAGCGCAATGAATCGATCTCAAATTTTACGGGATATTTTTCTTTATCTTCACGCTCTCCCGCCACGATATGAATACACTCAGCCGGACACACGGTCGGACAAAGCATGCACGCCGTACAGTTTTCAACCCCGTTTACGGATTTGATATAATGTTGGCCACGAAATTTTGTAGAATAGTCACGTCGCTGCTCTGGAAACTGTAGTGTCACCTTCTTATGAAAGAGAAAGTTTTTCATCGTGATCGACAGACCCCGAATCACCTCTACAAGATAAATTCGATTCCAAAAGCCAGGTTTTCGTTGTGCGAGCATCTTAGAGCACTCCCTTATAAATCAAAATTCCGGTAACAAAAATATTGATGAGTCCGAGTGGAAACAAAACCTTCCAGCCAAAATTCATCAGTTGATCAAAGCGAAAGCGGGGAAGCGTCCAACGCACCCAAACAAAGAACCACATCCAGAATGCAAGCTTGATCACAAACGACATTCCTTGAAACAGGACCAGTACGAGTCCGTCATTTTGAAGGAGACCCATGCCTTGAATCAAGTGAACCAGGGTCGCAAACCCCGGAAGGAGCTGCCAACCACCAAAAAAGAGGGTGGTAATGAGGCCCGAGGCGACCGCCATATTCACAAATTCCGCCATCATGAAGAGCGCGAATCGCATGGATCCGTACTCCAAATGGTAGCCCGCGATTAACTCCGACTCTCCCTCGGGAAGATCAAATGGCAATCGATTGGTTTCAGCAAACATGGAAACCAGGAACAAGATGAATCCGACGGGCTGAATGAACACCCCCCACTTTGGGATACTGACGGGTCCGAGCTGCATCAGAGTTTCGCCCTGAGCGGCTGCTATGTCTCCGAGCTTCACGGATTGAAATACCATCATGAGGCCAATGATCGAAAGCCCAAGTGTGAGCTCATAGCTAATCATCTGCGCTGAACTTCTGAGCGCTCCCAAGAGTGAGTATTTATTATTTGAGGACCATCCCGCCATGATGATTCCATACACACCTAAAGATGCGACCGAGAAACAATAGAGTACCCCAACATCAAGATTCGCAATTTGAAAATGAGTCTCAGTTCCATCAATCGTGAGAGATCCCGCAAACGGAATCACTGCGAAAGTCATGAATGCTGGAATCACTGCAATCCAAGGAGCAATCGTGTAATAGAACTTATTAACGTGCCCCGGTGCTCGATCTTCTTTGAAAATAAACTTAATCACATCGCAAGCCGCTTGGAATAAGCCAAAAGGTCCCATGCGGTTTGGTCCGAGTCGATTTTGAATCAACGCCGAACCTCTGCGTTCGACGAAAAGCATAATCGGTACCGTGACCAAGAGACCTAAAAGCACGATCCCGATCTTCACGAACATTAAGGTGACCTCTAAGCTAGTCATGCGAGCACCTCTCTTGTTTTTTGATTTAACAGGAGCATGAGCACCTCTGGAATCGCTTTACACTTCTCCCGCGGAAGAACGGCTCGCTTCAATCGCTGCTCTTTGCCTTGATGATTGATCACCGTTCCATCTTTTTCTGTGAACGCAAGGCCCGGTAGAATCACATCAAACGAGGTCACTTCTTTTTCTAGGAAAACGCCAACACCGATGGTTTTCTTAGATTCGATGGCTGGGAGCTGCGCACGCCCACCCCGAAACACAACCACGACATCTGCCTTCGCTTTACCCTGAAGTGCTTCAATTCCGAGCTTCTCGGCACCCATTAGATTTGAGGTCTTGCTCTTCATCTTCAAGATTTGATCTTGGGATTTGTCTTGGGCACTGGTTTCTACTCCATGAGTACCAAAGCTGAGGAGTTTTGCATTTTTGTGATTCCGAGTAACGGTTTCACGAATTGCTGACATTTCCTCTAAGGTGAGGTCGGTTCCTAATAAAAAGAGCGTATTTACTGCGTTGGTCTCTGACTTGAGCGCACTCAATCCTTGGTCCCATGTGATTTTAGACCACGCTGCTCCCACCTTTTGAACCGGATTCAAGATTCTCGCTGGATCTTGGGTGTAGTGATAATTAAAGCGGCCCTCATCACACATCCAGTACTTGTTAATCTCCAAGTTTTCGCGAGGGACACAACGGTAGATCGCATTCCCCTCGTGTTGAATCTCCATGTTGCAGCCTTTTGAGCAGCCTTCACACACGGTGTCTGTTTTTTTCAACATCCAGGCGCGCTTTTTAAATCTGAAATCCTTGAGCGTGAGTGACCCCGTCGGACAGATATCGGAGTAATTTCCTGCATACTCGGTCTGCAGCTGTTTCCCATCGATCGTAGTGATATCGATATTATTTCCGCGTTTGATTGCCACCATTTCATGAATGCCGGCAATCTCATCACCGAAACGAATACATCTCGTACAATGAATACAGCGATTCATATTCTTCTGAATCACATCTCCCATGTCGACATCAACATAGGTGCGTCGCTCTTCACTGTGGCGCATATATGCGCTTCCTGATCCAAATGAATTGTCCTGAAGATCACATTCTCCGGCCTTGTCACAAATCGGGCAATCGAGCGGGTGATTGAGGAGCAGAAACTCCATCGTTCCTTCGCGTCCTTTTTTTACAGCTTCGCTTGTGGTCTTCACCACCATTCCCTCAGCGGCATTCGTGGAACATGCCGTTTGAAGTTTTGGCATTTTCTCAACTTCTACGTAGCACATTCTGCATTGGGCAACTACCGTGAGGCCGGGGTGATAACAAAACACTGGAATATCAACGCCAGCCCGCTTTGCTACTTTGATCAGGTTTTCGCCGGGTGTAAACTCAACTTCTTTTCCGTCAATTGTACATTTAGCCATGACGCTTTTGTCCTTTTAAATATGCTTCAAATTCTGGTCTGAATTTTTTTACAAAACTTTGAACCGGCATTGCCGCCGCATCTCCAAGAGCACAGAGGGTTTTTCCTCCAATGTTGCCTGCCACATCTACCAGGAGGTCAATGTCAGTCGACTTCGCTTCTCCATGAATTATCTTATGAAGAATGGACTCCATCCAATGACAGCCCTCACGACAAGGGGTGCACTGTCCGCAAGATTCGTGTGCGTAGAACTTACTGATTCTGAGCAACAGTTTCACCATGTCCGTGTCTTCATTGATGACCATGATTGCGGCTGAACCCATCATGGTACCAATCTTCATGAGTGGCTCCACATCATAGACCACATCAATTTCATCCGCGGTAAGAACCGGGGAAGAGGATCCGCCCGGAATCACAGCCTTCAGCTTTTTCCCATTTAGTATTCCGCCGCCAAATTCATCGATGATTTGTCTTAGGGTCATGGACCCCGCTTGCATCTCATAGACACCTGGAGTACTCACATGACCGGATAGGGAGATGAGACGAGTCCCGCCTGATTTATCAATTTTCCCAAGCTTTGCGAATTCCTCTCCACCCATACGCATGATGTGCGGAACGTTCGCAATCGATTCCACATTGTTTACAGCCGTTGGACAAGCAAATGCGCCTGAAATCGCCGGGAATGGTGGCTTCACGCGCGGTTCTCCACGCTTTCCTTCGAGAGAATTGAGAAGTCCTGTTTCTTCCCCACAAATGTATGCTCCCGCACCCCGGTGTACCGTGATGTCGAGGGTGTAGGTAGAGCCCATAATGTTTTTACCTAAATATCCATTTGCGTAAGCTTCATCAATCGCTGCATTCAGAAGTTCGGCTTCACGAACATATTCACCGCGGATGTAAACATAGGCGTGGTGGCATCCGATGGCGTAGGACCCAATAATTAGGCCCTCAATCAACACATGGGGCGTATAGCGCATGATTTGACGATCTTTGCAGGTTCCTGGCTCTGATTCATCGGCATTACAAACAAGATATTTTGGCTTTTCAGAATTCTTCGGAATAAAGCTCCACTTCATTCCCATCGGGAACCCCGCGCCGCCACGTCCACGAATATTAGCTTTTTTTACTTCTTCAATCACTTGATCTGGCGTCAGGTTGGTGAGGGTTTTCTTCGCCTGCTCATAGCCGTTCATGTTCTTTAAGAAATAATCGAGGGTCCGATTAGAGTCTTTGCCAAAGTGTTGTACAAATAGGGTTTGAGAATTAGCGCTCATTTTTCACCTTCTCAATGTATGCATTTAAAGAATTGATATCGAGATTCTCGACGTAATCATCATTAGCCATCATGGCAGGCGCGGTAGTACAGGCCCCGAGACACTCTTCTTCTGAAAGAGTGAACATTCCATCACTCGTGGTTTCTCCACACTTGATGCCAAGCTTTCTTTCAGCATAGCTCATCAAATCATCAGCACCGCGAAGGCAACACGCTACGTTCGTGCAAATTCTAAGGTGATTTTTACCAACCGGATTCAGATTGTACATCGTGTAGAAACTTGCAACTTCTCGAATTTGAGCTGCATGAACACCAATATACTCTCCAATTTCAGCCAAAACTTCTTTCGGTAGCCATCCCCATTCCTTTTGCGCCTCATGGAGAGCAGGTAAAATGAGTGCTTTTTTGTTCGGATAACGAGGCTCTAGTTTTTTCATCGCCTCATAGAATTTATTTGAAAGCTGCTTTTCCATTACCGATCAAGCTCCCCTGCAATTACGTTAATACTTCCGAGTGCTGCAACCAGATCCGCAATATATTCGCCACGAATCATGGGATCAAGTCCTTGATAATGCCAAAATGAAGGCCCGCGAATTCTCATGCGATGAGCGGTGGGTCCGCCTTTGCTCACAATATAAAAGCCAAGCTCACCATTTGCCGCTTCAAACGGAGTGTAGGCTTCACCTTTTGGAACATCAAAACCACTCATGAAGAACTTAAAGTGGTGAATGAGTCCTTCCATCGTGTTGTAAACCCGATCCTTCTCAGGAATCCTGGTTCTCTTATCGTCTGCCCAAATCGGCCCTTTTTTAATTCGATCCGCACATTGGGTCAGAATATTGAGGGACTGGCGAATCTCTTCCATGCGCACATAGTACCGGTCAAACACGTCACCCGTTTGGGCCACGGGTACGTCAAAATCAACTTTGTCATAAAACATCGACGGCTGATCACGACGAAGATCCACATCTAAGCCAGCGGCGCGAGCATTAGGCCCGGTGAAACTGTACTTAATGCAGTCTTCCCGGTTCATGATAGCGACCCCCTTGGTGCGCTTCATCCAGATTCTATTTTCAGTGAGGAGACGATCCATTTCATCTACTACATCACGCGTCTCTTTAATCCATTCCTTTAGCTCGCGCTCCCATCCATCTGGAGCATCTGACATCAAACCACCAATGCGGGTGTAAGAAGTCGTGAGTCGAGCACCACAAAGTTTTTCAATGAGTGTGTAGGCTTTTTCGCGTTGATGATAACCGTATAAGAAGTAAGAGAATGCACCCAAGTCGACGGCATTAATTCCCACACAAATGAGATGATCGATCACGCGCGCAAGCTCTGCGCACATCATACGAATCCATACGGCGCGCTCTGGAACTTCAATACCCATGAGTCGCTCTACTGACATGGCGTAGGTCACGTTGTTGATCAGTGCCGAGCAGTAGTTCAGTCGATCTGTATAAACTACAAATTGGTGATAAGTTCGATTTTCACCAAGCTTTTCTTTTCCTCGGTGAGTATATCCAAATTCACAATAGGACTTCTCAATGATTTCACCATTGAGCTTCGCCATACAGCGGAATGCTCCGTGCATTGCCGGATGGGTAGGTCCAATGTTCACGAGTACTTTTGAATCTTCAAAAATATCATCATTGTCGCGCTTTAAAAGCGCATCATCGCTTGAGGGGTTTCCCCAACGCGCAATATCTAAAGGTGAATCAGTTCTGAAATTTTTTGAATTTGAATCACTCATTTTAGTAGCTCCGGATCAAGCGGTTCCGGCGTTAAAAACACCTGGTATCCGCGAAGTGGATAATCTTTTCTGAGGGGATGCCCCTCCCAGCGCATATCCATTAAGATTCTTCGAAGGTCGGGGTGACCTTCAAAATGAATTCCAAACATGTCGTAGATCTCGCGTTCTGCCCAGTTAGCGCCTTCCCAAAGGGAAATAAGGGTTGGCATCTTTTCTTGGTCCGCGAGTTTAATTTTGATTCTTACTCTACACTTGGTTGAGAGTGACATCAGATGAATGACCAAATGAAATCGTGGCTCAAGCTCTTCATCTGTGGCCGTATAGTCGGTCAGGAAGTTAAATCCCAACACATCTTTTAGGTTCTGAAGAACGGCGTGTGCTTGATCTTTCTTCAGAAAAAAAGTGGGCATATCTACATCGGCCACGCCTGGCATCAAGGTCGCTTCGATGGCCTCAGGGAAATGTGCGGTTAAAGATTCCGCGACCACTTTCCACTCAGTACCAAACTTTTCGTTGAAATAACCATAAATCGTATGGATCGGTGTATTGATATTCATGACAACTCACCTCGAAGGGCTTTTTCTCTGCGTTGTGAATGAGTGTCGCCATTTGCAATCATCTCTTTTAGACGCAAAAGAGCATTCAAAAGCCCCTCAGGCGCCGGCGGACATCCAGGAACATAAACATCTACTGGAACCACGGTATCGATTCCTTGGGTAACGCTGTAAACGTTAAAAATTCCACCTGAAGAGGCACACGCACCCATGGAGATTACCCATTTCGGGTCAGCCATTTGGTCGTAGATATTTCGAAGGACCGGCGCCATCTTAAGATTCACAATTCCGGCTACGACGAGCAGGTCACTTTGACGAGGTGAAAAGCGAACCACCTCAGCTCCAAAGCGAGCCATATCGTATCCCGATGCAAGTGTCGACATGAGCTCAATACCACAACAGCTGGTACCAAATGGGAGAGGAAAAAGAGAGTTTTTCCGTGCCCAACTCACCATATCGTCTAGTTTAGTTGTAAAAAAATCCGATGATCCGTCTTTTGCCATGACCTACTCCCAATCCAATGCACCCTTACGAAGGACGTAAATATAACCCACCAAAAGGATGAGTACAAAAGCGACCATCTCCAGGAGAATGAACGTTCCGTTTGATATAAATTTCTTAAAGACTACCGCCCAAGGATAGAAGAACACGGTCTCCACATCGAAGAGCAAAAATAGAATCGCTACGAGGTAAAAGCGCACTGAAACACGATGCCTCTTTCCAGCATCCGCCTCTGGCACTCCACACTCAACGGGTGAGTCTTTTGTTTTATTGGGAAGTTTCGGTCCAAGCCAAGTCGTGATGAAGAGGACGGCTCCACCGATACACACCCCTGCAGCCATCATGACTAGCACAGGAAGGTATTCCATAAACGTATCCTTTCCTTAATGTTTTCTTTTTAAGACCTTACCATAAATTAAGAATGGGATGGTCATTTAATAAAGACACGAGTCCCGGTCGAAACGCCGTCAAGGCAATGACGCAGACAAGATAAAGCCCCAAGAAGAAATACTCGCTATTATAGAGGGGGCGTCGAGACTGAATCCCATTTCTGACCAACAGAATTTTGCCCAGCATTTGCATGGAGGCAATCACAAGTCCAAACCAAGAAACGATCATTAGGATGCCTGCCACCCAGTTACCGCCAAGCACAATGTCGTGAATCATCCGGTAAATCTGGTCGCCCAAAATCAAGGGTGGAACACCCATGATCGCGATGAGGGACACTACGATCAGCGACTTCTGGCGATACTCTTGATCTAAGAAGGCATGCGAAATGAGTGCAAAAGTGAAGAGCAAAGAAAGCGAGACACAATAAAACACGGGGAGAATTCGTTCTGCCGGCAACAGACAAAGGAAAAGCGAGAGACCCAAAACCACCGGCAACGCTGCCGCAAACCAGCGATGATGATCCTTTAAGCGGACGGCCTGAATCATGAATCGAAGGGTGTATAAACCGAAAACGAAGGAAACCAAGAATTGGGCATACTGTCGATTGA
>CAIOKW010000312.1 GCA_903858975.1 Oligoflexia bacterium
TCCGGAGAATTGGGACTCCTGCGCGACACGTGCAACCTATTGGACTTTTGCCACTCAGGTTTTTGATTGGTTAGGACTTCCCCGTGACCCTAAGAAAATGAACGACTATAAGTTCTTAATTGAACGGCTCTACTCTCCAATCGAAGCCCTCACTCAACCGACTCACTATGAAATGATTCTGACTGCTGAAATGCTCTACGCTTACCAAAAAATGGAAGAAAAGGGCGCGAAGCTTCACAACCGTGACGTCTATAAAACCATCGCGAAAATTATTCATCAGCGTGTACCTGAAGTGCCGCTCTACGAATATCTCGTCTATGGGCCGAACGAATCCTCAGCCCAGAAAATTTTGAATCTTTGTCCAACAACCCAACCCCATGTTCCTGTAGACCAGGGAAATCCGGTATACACTGAGCCCGCAAATGGCCCTTGGGAACAAGGGAGCGGACACTATTGTATTTTTATGATCAACGCTATTTTAGGGAGCGCAAATTAAACTATGGAAGAAATCGAAGTTCCTCTCGAACACTTACACGAAGAAATGCATCATCAGGCGGAACATGCTTCTCATGAGGCGCGTGAGCGCTGGATTTCAATGGTAGCGCTTACCTCCGCATTACTGGCAGTCCTGGCCGCCGTTACTGCACTCCTTGCGGGTTATTATTCAAATGAAGCCATGCTTGAGCAACTTCATGCTTCAGATACCTGGTCTCACTACCAGTCAAAATCAATCAAGTCTCTCGTCTTAAGCTCTAAACGAGATCTATTGATGGCCCTGAGTAAGCCAGTCTCTGAAAAAGACGAGGAAAAAATTGGGGATTATAAAAAGGAACTGACTGAACTCGAAGCAGAAGCCCATAAGCTTGAAGCTGAATCAAAAGCCTTTCTCAATAAGCATGAGATCTTTGCCCGCGGGGTCACTTTTTTTCAAGTGGCGATTGGTATCGCTGCAGTCGCGGTTCTGACCCGAAGAAGACTCTTCTGGTACCTGGGATTGCTGTTTAGTGTTTTTGGAAGTGGTTTCTTACTTCAGGGTCTTTTCACGCACTAAGGTCAATGAAATGAGTCGAGCTTAAATTAATATTTAAAACTTATTTAAAAAACAATTTTGGTCTGCTATTATTACGCCATGAAAATTTTATTGATGCTCGTTTTGGTCGCTGTAGGAACGTCCTCCTCCTATGGACAATCGACTGAATCGAGCCATCTTAAAACCCAAAATGTTGTGGTTGTAACTTTAGATGGAATGCGGTGGCAGGAAGTGTTTAGAGGAATTGATCCTAAAAACGTGTCTAATCCGAAATTCACACCCCGCCCTGAACTGATCCTGAAACACTATCGGGCAACCTCAAACCAGAGCAGTCGAGAGCGATTAATGCCTTTCATTTGGAATACAGTGGTGAAGCAAGGTCAGCTTTATGGAAACAGACGCTTGCACAGTGAAGTAGATGTCACAAACCCTTACCGTTTTTCTTACCCAGGCTATAACGAACTCTTCACCGGCTTTCCTGACCCTGCAGTAAATTCGAATGACAATATCCCAAATCCCAACGACAACGTTTATGAATTCATTAACAAACAAGCGGGTTTCAAAAACGAAGTTGCTGTTTTTGCGACCTGGGAGGCCATTCCCTATATTTTAAATCGGGATCGTAGCGGTCTGAATATTAACGCTGACGATGATGAGTTTACTTTTGGGGGACCAAAAGCTGCTGAATTGAATCGACTTCAAAGAACGGTCGCGCGCCCACTGGGTGTCCGCCCTGATCGCATTACCTTTGCAGGAGCGGAGGCCTATCTTGAATTGAAGCATCCGAAGGTGCTTTACATTTCTCTTGGTCAAACCGACGAAGCAGCCCATATGGGAAAATATGATGCCTATCTGAATAGCGCACATGAAGCGGATCGCCTGATCTCTCACCTTTGGACGACCCTACAATCGATAGATCAGTATCGCGATAAAACGACCCTCATCATCACAACGGATCATGGCCGTGGCGGTTGGGGCAAAAAGAATTGGGTTGAACACGGTGATGACGATAACGGGCCCATTTTGGAATCGAGCCAAATCTGGATGGCATTTTTAGGACCTGACACGAGCGCTCGCGGCGAAATTTCGGGGGGCGCACATCTCTTTCAAAAGCAAATGGCTCAGACCATTGCTCACTTATTGGGTCTAACTTATGAA
>CAIOKW010000313.1 GCA_903858975.1 Oligoflexia bacterium
AAAGAAACAGGCTGCACAAAATAAAGCGAAGGAAGGTGCTGGGGCTAAAGCTAAGGGCGCAGAAGGCGCTCGTGGAAGTAAGACGGCTCAAGCAAATCCAACAAAGCAAGCGGCGGCCAATCGTCCTTCTCCTGAAGCAGGAAAGGGGCGTGGCGGTACTGTTTCCCAAGCGGTTGATAACGGAAACGTGCAGATGCTCAAGGGAGCAACGGATAAGATTCTTGATCTCTTCGGGGGATCAGGACAAAAAATCGATAAGTCTGGAACGAAGCTCGCTGGATTTTCTGGCTTTGATACTCAAGGGTCCGGTGGACGAGGCCTCAAGGGCGAAGGAAAAGGCGGCGGAGGCAATGCCGATACTTTGCTCGGGGGCACTTCTGATCATGGACGTGGCGGTGGAAAAGTCGGCACGGGCTTAGGAGCAGAAGGAACGGGAACAGGAATTGTGGGCGGTAAGACCCGCGTTGACTTACAAGAAGGCGGTGGTGATGAAACCGTAGTGATTGGTTCAATTGATCGCGATGCGATTGATGCAGCCATTCGCGCCCATCGTGACGAATTTCGATATTGTTATGAGCGTGAGGTGAACGCAGGACATCCGAATCTCGCTGGTAAAATCGTCAGTGCCTTTGTCATTGGTGGTTCAGGCCGGGCAACGCAAATGTCAGTGTCGAGTAGCTCTATGGGTAGCCCAAATGTTGAGAATTGCGTTTTGGCGACTATCGGACGGATTAAGGAATTCCCAAAACCTGCGGGCGGAGTACCGGTTACGATTAAATATCCATTCGCGTATACGAATGCCAGTAAGTAGAAAGGATTGAAGATGGAAAACACGAATTTCAATCAATTTAAAGACGATCAACCGAGTTTCTTTCTCGCGAGCGGAGAAAGTTTCGTTGGCCCCTTCCGACCATCAGAGATCTTTTCAAAGCTTCAGTCTAAAGAAGTGAGTTGGGTGGATCATTGCTATCGAGAGCTTGAAGGGAAGTGGATGCGGATATCGGAACATCCTGTGTTCCAATCGCTCCAGCCCGAGCCGCCTAAACCGAAGCCTCCCACAGCGAGCGCTCCACCTCCGCCGCCTTTATCGAAAGATAAACCTGCAGAGACTAAATGGTTTCTATTTCAAGGTGAGACTCAGACCGGGCCTTACGGGGCTGGTGAAATCAAAAGATTACTCGCATTAAGGCAAATCAGCGATCAAGCCTTTGTGTGGCAAGAAGCTTTTACGGAATGGAAAGCCATTTCAGAGCTAGCAGAATTTAAGTTTCCGCAAGGGACTGAGAAAACAGAAGCACCTAAATCTTCTGATCGCAGGTCTTCGCCCCGTAAGCCGCTCGTTGCACAAATTTATATGACAAACCAAAAGGAAGTCGTGCTCGCGATTTGCCGGGATGTCAGTGTCGGCGGAATGCAGGTGTTGACTGACCACATTCCCGGAGTTCCGGGGGATAAAATACAGCTTAATGTACTCCCTCCAGCAAGTTCCGGTTTAAAACCGTTCGTTGCAGAGGGTGTATTAGTTCGTATTTTAGAAGATCAACGAGGATTCTCGTTTCGATTCACGCAATTGTCGAATGAAGCGAAAAAATCCATTGAGAGTTATGTTTCATGATGCTGCCCCAGGGTTTCCCCAAGCTTCCTCAGGATTTTGAATATGAAACTGAAGTCATTACTTCAGTCGATGGCGAAAATGATATCTTCTTGAATTGGTACAAGCGAAAAGGCGTAACTCCGAAGAGAGCACTCATGATTGTCCACGGGCAAGGGGAGCACGGGGCTCGCTATCAGCATTTTGCTCACTACTTAAAAGATCAATATGATGTAATCCTAGCGCCCGATCTGCGGGGCCATGGTCGATCTGAAGGAGTTCGGGGTCATGTAGAGCACTTTGATGATTATGTCGATGATGCTCTCCTCGCCTGGGAAGTTCTCGGCAAAAAAATAGGATCAGGATGTGTACGAGATTGGTTTGGTCACAGCATGGGTGGCACGATTACCTTACGCGCATTTCAATTTCAGCCAAATCTTGAAGCCGCAAACGTGATTCTCTCGTCACCTGCACTTGATCTGACTGTAAAAGTTCCCCTCATTAAGGATCTTGCTGCAAAAGTTTTGAGCAGGCTTTGGGGC
>CAIOKW010000314.1 GCA_903858975.1 Oligoflexia bacterium
ACCATTGGTCGAGGAGCCTACTAAAGTGAGGGTAACAGGAAGCGCGTCATTCGCTAGATCTGCTGGCCCTGAAACTGAGAATGCATAGTTTGAAGCGACAATGGGGTGAGGGTTGTCATGGATACCATCACCGCCCGTTGCCGAGTAGGCTGGAAACGCGCCTGGAATGAGAATCGAATATTTGTGCGCGCCCATTGCGTTTGCGTCTGAGCGACTTTTAGCAAGCGATTGAAAAGTAAATCCTTGAGTATAAGGAGAGCCACCGCTTCCGTGTTCATCAAAATAAAGCACATCATCTTCGTAGTAGCTTGGGTCTTTGATGTCATGATTTGTGCCAATTCGAGTGACGCTCACTTCATGGTCATATTGTGAATCACTTCCTCCGAAATTGAGTACACCAATGGTGACCTGGTTACCGGCGATGACCTGGGCTTTGATCCATGACAAATAGTTCCGATATCCAGCCATTCCTGTCGGGGCGTGTGCGTAATCATAGAGCTGATAGGAGAGGCGAGCATTTTGAAGACAAAGCCCCGCACTCGCAAAGGGTGCATCCCCTGGATTAGGATTTTCGATCAGGAACTGAGAGTTGTAGTTCGAGTCCCCGTGAGCAGAACAAAAGCCCTCTTTGCCCGATTGAGAAAGACCGGTCCCGCAAATGAGTCGCGCATTGTATTGCGACATCCACTGACCTTGATTAAGCCCAGCCTGGAGGAAACTCACTTCACCACAATATCCATTGTTTGAATTCCATTGGCGGAAGGGGATAACGGGGTTCTTAGGAGTGATAAAATTTTGACTGAATAACTCGATTTGATCGAGCTCCACCATCGTGTTCAGCTGTCGTCGGTGAAGATGTGAAGACTCGGGAAAAAGTTCCGCAGGGGCGGCATGAGCAAACGTAGTGATGGCTAGGGTAGAGATCAAAAATAAGTTCATCATAGCTAGTTGGAGGGTATCAGAAACACCTGAAATCCAATAGTCTTCTGTTGATGAAGAATATTTTTGTGACCGGAGCTACCTCCGGCATTGGTCTTGCTTTGGTGAGGGCGTATCATCGCGAGGGTGCATGTGTTTACTTCTGTGGCCGGCGTCAGGATCGCCTTCTCGCAATTGAGCAAGAATTGAATCAGATTCGGCCGGGATCCGCCAAAGGCTTCTGTGTCGACGTGACCCAGGAAAATGATTTCATTCCTGTCCTGGATCATTTTAATTCTAAAAAGACGAGGCTCGATCTTGTGGTCGCCAATGCAGGATTCGGGGTCTTTGGAAATTTTGAAAACCTGACCAATTCGGACTATCAGAGGCAGTTTGAAACCAATGTCTTTGGGGTGATGAATTCAATTCGTCCGTTTTTGGGTCACTTGAAGGCCTCCCAAGGCCAAGTAGCGATTGTGGGAAGTGGGAATTCTTATATCGCGCTCCCGACGGTGTCTCCTTATTGCATGAGTAAGTTTGCAGTGCGAGCGTTCGCAGATTCATTGAGGGGGGAATTACATTCCTCAAAAGTAGCAGTCACCTTAGTTTGTCCCGGATTTGTAGAGAGCGAAATTCGGCACCTCGATCACGACGGAAAACTTGATCCAAACAAGAAAGACGAAATTCCTTCTTGGTTAGTGGTCAGTGCGGATCGAGCAGCCGAAGAGCTCATGCGCGGTTTAAAAAAGAGAAAGGCAGAACTGTGGATCACGGGTCATATCAAGCCGATTATTATGCTTGAGATGCTGTTGCCGGGGCTCATGCGATGGGTAAAAAACAGAGTTCAGTTTTGACCGAGCTCTTTGAGTACCTTTTCTTCATCTGCAAGCCGATTGTTCCAAAATTTACGAAGCCATCGGTCAGCTTTTTCGATGTTGTAGATTGGATTTTTGATGCCTGGGATTTGTCCGCTGACCTTCATCATGGTGTAGAGACCATAGACCACGCCGTCCTTCTTTCGTGCTAGATAAACGGAGGGAATAATCGGAAAACCACGATCATGATGGTAATTAAAAGTGAGGAGATCGAGTGCCTCCCTCAGGTCATCATCTTTAACCTTGGTGATCGCTTGGTTTAAATCAACAATCCAACGATCCACCGCTTTATCAAAAATAGCTGCCTTCGCAGGGCTCAGTTGTTTTTCTCCGAGATACTTCCACTTTTCATAGTGTTTGGCTGCTTCGTGTCTAGCGTCATGGACCCAAAAATCTCCGCCGGGGCGTAAAAATCCATCGGCAAGAATCGGATCGTAGGTGACCCCCACAAAATGGATGTCTTTAAACATCATTCTCATGAAAATATCACGCTCAAGCTCAGCGTTTGTGGGAACCCAAATAGTTTTGAGCTCTTTTTGATCCTTGAAAGCTTCCTCAAATTTTTTTGAGGCAGTCGTAAACCCTCTGATCCCACTCTCTTCGTGGAAAATTTTGAATTCCCGCTTTCGATACAATTCATATTCATTTTGAATTGAATATTGTTTGTACCCATCAATATAGCGATCGATTTTAAGATAATTCCGGGTCGTAAATTTATAGAATCGAGTATCAAAGTGACCAATGGCTCGGGAGTAAAAGTAGGAAAACTCCACTAATTCTTCGTAATTTACCTTCCCGCGATTGAGAATGCCTTGTGCTTCTTTTTTAAGATCGTTGAGATACTGGATCGCAACTTGCACCTCATCTTTTGGAAGTTTTGAACCGATTTCACCTTGAAGCTCTAATATTTTTTTATCAATATTCTTATCGATGTCTTTTACAAGCGGCATTCCAATTTCGCTGTAATCAAAACGATAGGCTGCACTGGGTTCTTTTTCGAGTTGAACTTTGAATCGCTCGCGCATGGTTTTGATAAAGTGATCTGGATCTTCAACGACGAGCTTCAGTTCTGGATACTTTTCTTTCAGAAATGCGTTATAGGCCGTACCTGGATCAATCGCAGCATTCAGATACTTTCTTAAACACTCTGAATTTCCCATATGGGCAAATGCGGAGTGGGTGAGTGCCAAGACAAGAAGGATGGTCGAAAAGAGGGGTCGCAACTTCATTTCTTAATGGTACCTAAAGTGCTGGGGATAGGAAGTGATCCCTGTAGAAAAGTGTCTGAGAAAACTTTGACATGAATAATCTTTGACGGCTAAAAACCGAAGCTACAATACAATTTGGCTTTGAAGAGGAATCTGATTTCGGAGACACTAGTTTTCATGAATACCAATCGAATCCTGACTCAAATGACTATGGCTGCGTTTACTTTTTTTGTCATGGGCTCTGCTCATGCTGAATCCTGTGCGAAGGTAGAAGTACTGAGTGATGCCTGTCTTCCTTCCTCCATTAAGGCAAGCCTTGAAAAATGCGAAGATGACTTGATTGGAATTCAAAAGCCTAAGTGTAATGGCGATGAGATGATCGTAACTCTCAGAGGCAAAGATTCAGACTATTTAGTGACCCT
>CAIOKW010000315.1 GCA_903858975.1 Oligoflexia bacterium
CTGGGTTGATAGATCGACCTAGATCCATCAAGATGTCGGTCCTCAAGACCTTCATTTCTCCAGTATACTCGTCAATCGAAACCTCAGTCACCGCCATTCCTTGTGTGAAGTATGCGAAGGCCCGCCCCTTTACTTTTTCCTTATCAAATCCTAAGCCCTCGGTTTTGAAATGGGCATAGGCTCCGAGTGACAGCCGATTTTGATAAGCCAGGCTTACGAGCTCCTTTAATGGAATGACCTTTCCACTCGATCGCTGCTTCACGCTTCCCTCTTGAAATACAATGTCTGGATCAAGAGACATATCTCGTATCTCGTATTCCACCAGTGCGTTTGCGATCTCGCCGGAAAACTTGCGCTTTGCGAGAGTCGTGAGCATTGCCTTTATTTGATTGGAAGCTTTGAGCGCGGCTCCACCATTCAAATCTGAACCACTGGATGCAGCGGTGGGTGAAGTGTTATGGTTTTTTTCTGTCGAGGTAGTCATGACTTGCACTTCAGTCGGCGAAATCCCGAAAGATTGAGCGACCATTTGCTGTATCTTCGTGTTCACCCCCTGACCCATTTCGGTGGCCCCGGTGCTCACTTGTACCGTTCCATCAAGGTGCAAGTTGACGAGCGCATTTGCTTGATTCAAGAATCGAGCCGTAAACGCGATCCCAAATTTGGTTGCGGTGATCGAAATCCCCCGCACCTCACCCTTTCTCTTCGCATTGAAATCCTGAATCTCTTTAAGACGTTTATCATAATGAGAGCTTGCCAAAACTCTCTCATGAATTTCGGGTAAAAGATTATTCTCTAAATCCTGTCCATACGGAGTCCGCACTCGATCCCCTTGATAGAGATTGAGCTTACGAACTTCCGCAGCATCCTTTTGTAAAAAGTGCGCAATATCCTCAAGTGCGCTCTCGATCGTCATGTTGCCTTGGGGTCCCCCAAAACCTCGAAAGGCCGTATGGGGGTGATTGTGGGTTCGATAGCAGATCCCATCAATCCACACGTTTGGAAGAAAATATGCGCCATCTAAGTGAAACATGGCTCGTTCTAAGATCGATGAGGAAAGATCCGCATAAGCTCCGCCATCCGATTGTAGGGTTGCCCGAAGTGCTAGGATCCTGCCCTCGTCATCAAATCCCACCTCGTAGTCATTTTCAAATGGGTGGCGCTTCCCCGTAATCATCATGTCTTGATCTTTAGTCAGAACTAAGCGCGCTGGGCGCTTTAATCGATGAGCCACTAAGGCTGCATAGGCTGCGATCGGTGCCCCTTGAGATTCTTTCCCTCCAAAACCGCCGCCCATGCGCTTCACCACACAAACCACATGATGAAGAGGAAGACCTAAGGCCTCGGCAATCACTCGCTGAGTTTCACTGGGATGCTGAGAGGAAGAATGGACCTCAATTTGACCGTTTTCGAGCGGATAGGCGATCGCGGCCTGGGACTCCATATAGAAGTGTTCTTGTCCTCCGCAAATAAAAGTACCCTTCAAACGATGCGGTGCCGTAGTCATCGCAGAATCCACATCTCCTTGAGCAAAAGGGGTTGAGGCCCGATAAATCAGTGAGCCCCTCAGCTTTGCTTCTTGAATCGTAAAAATGCCGGGTAACTCTTCTTGCTTTAGAATTACTTTTTTCTTGATCCTCTCCAGTGACTCACGAGTACGACATGCAACAATACACACCGCCTCTTGCATGTAATTGATTTCAGATTCTACCAAGAATGGCTGATCATGAAAAATAGTACCCCATTTATTCCCATGGAGATCTTTTGCCGTGTAAACCCCCAAGCAATCTGGATCTGCGTGGGCCACGCTTGCATCAATTTCCACTAATCGTCCATGGGCAATCGTGCTCCCCACTACCCCCACATGAACTTCGCCACGAACCTCGGCGCGATCATCAATAAAAATACTCTCACCGCTCACGTGAGCGATCGATGAGTCATGCTGAATGTTCTTTCCAACGCTCATACGGAAGCCTCCGTAGCTTTAATCCCACACTCAGCTGCTACTTCGTCAAAAAACTTAAGCACTAAATTGTGACACAATTGATGGCGATACTCGGACGATCCTCGAACATCACTGAGCGGCTTAATTTCAGTCCGAAGACTTGTCGCCACAGATTGGAGTAGAGCTTGCGTCAAAACATTGCCCTGAATCCTCTTTTCGATGTCACTCATTCGAAGCACCGATGGGCCCACTCCTCCTAATGCCAAGGAAAACTCACTCACCCTCAATCCATCCATTAAATAGCGAGCAGCAAAGGTTACGGTAGAAATATCAAGATCCTTCCGAGTGGATACTTTATAGAGCTTGTAGCGATGCGGTGACTTCGGAATTCGAATCGATACCAACAACTCGTCTGCTTTCACTTGCATTTGCTTATAACCGGGAAGAATAAACTCATTGATATTGAGTGTTCGAGTTCCGGCCGTACTCATCAAAACAACTTCAGCTTCAGCCACTCGCAAAAAGGGAATGGTGTCTGCAATCGGTGACCCATTCATTAGGTTTCCCACTAAGGTTCCCGAATTTTTGATCTGGGGTGAAGCAAATAAATGTAACATTTTTGAAAATTCGGGAAAGCAGCTCTTTGAAGCATTCTCTAAATCGCTCAAACTAGCACGGGCACCTATAATGAGGGCATCGCTCTCTTCTTTAATTTCATAAAGCTCAGCGATTTGATGTAATCCTAAAACCCGAGTGAGTTTTAATTTTCCCTTATTCGATAGAACGCCGAGATCTGTGGAACCTGACGCGAGACGAGTATCTGGATATTGTGCCTTAAACTGAACCGCTTCATTGAGACCAGCCGGCAAAAAGATCAACGAGTTTTCACCCTCAATCTGGACGGACTCTAAGCCTAAGGAGTTCAAGTCTTTCTCAATGACTTCATCTTGATAGAGATTTCTGATCGAAGTTACTTTGTCTAGGTTCACATTACAGCCAGCCTCAATAATGGGCTCATAACCCGTGCAGCGACAAAGATTTCCAGTCGTGTAATTCTGAACTTTCTTTCGATCAATCGGAAAGCCTTCAAGCTTCGCATCCTCAGTCATGGATGCAAGCGAGCAAATAAAACCGGGGGTGCAATACCCACACTGAGCGCCCTGGTGCTGAACCATCGACGCTTGTACGGGGTGTAGCTCTTGGTTCAGCTTTAAACCCTCAACCGAAATCAAGTGACAGCGATCGAGTGAATAAATAAATGAAATACAGGAATTCATCGTGCGATATGGAGATAGCTTCCCGCCAATCATTCGAGAGAGGAGTACCGTGCAGGCACCGCAGTCTCCTTCAGCGCAAACTACCTTTGTGCCCGTCAATGATTTTTCATAACGAAGGAAATCGGATACCGTCATCAAGGCCATTTTTCCGTCTACTTCATGGCGTTTCCCGTTCAAATAAAATACGATCGTCTTTCGCATAGCGCTCTCCAATTAACTTTCTACATCCGCGTGAGAACAAAGGGCATGTCCTTTGAGCCATTCGGTTTCACCATCTGTATAAAACTCTTTTTTCCAAATCGGCACTCGAACCTTTAGTTCCTCAATGACATATCGGCAAACCTTAAAGGCCTCATCTCGATGCGGCGTATGCACCACGATGACAACACTGAGCTCGCCCACTTGAAGCTTGCCTGTTCGATGGCGGATAAAGATTGATCCTTTGCTGCCAAACTGACTAAAGGCTTCATTGCAAATCTCTTGTAAGGTCTTTTCAGCAAGCGGCACAAAGGCGTCATAAGCGACCGCTGAAACGTCTCGTCCGTGGTTTCGATTACGTACCATTCCAAAAAACGAGTTCCCCGCCCCACAATCCTCTCTGGAGAGTGATTCCCAGTTGATTGAACTCAAATGAATCGGTTCGTCACTGACTCGAATATCCAACATCCTCAACCTCCACAGACCGGGGGGAGGATCGCAATTTCATCTTGAATGCCGATGGGGGCATGACTTTGAAGCACCTCGGATTGATTGGCGATGGCACATTCATTGATCAATTCCGAATCAAAATCAGGATGATTTAATTTAAAATATTCTTTCACGACATCTTTTAACGTGCGCACCTCGAGATGAGATCGATTCACCCCACCCAAATCAATGTATCCATCTCGATCGGAATAGTTCCGTAGCATCCCAAAAACTCTGATCCGTAAATTGCCTTCACTCATCTCAACTGAGCCTTTCTGAAAAAGGAATCACTTCCAATGGGGTGCCTGGCAACAATCGATCTCCCGATTCCGGAAGAATCACCCAGGCATTTGCTTCATTCAAGGAATGAATCATGAAAGAAGCCTGACCCGGTAAGACCATCACTCGACTCTCACCCAAATTATCCGTAAACCAACTGGCTTTATAGAAACAACGAACTCCCTCTGGCTTTAAAACCTCATGATCAAGGTGAGCCATCAAGCGCTTGGGTGAGGTTCGAGCTAACACCGAATTGAGGTACGGTTTCACAAAAAATTCCGTTCCGACCACGGTGGATACAGGATTTCCCGGTAAACCCATTACTAGGGTTCTTGGGAATGAATTAAATTTAGCCAATAGAAAAGGCTTACCTGGACGAATATTCACTCGATGGAAAACGATCTCTCCCCCCATCTCAACAATGCAACTTTGGGTAAAATCGTGTACACCCATTGAAACCGCACCCGTAGAGATGAACAAATCCACTTGTTCATCCAATGCGCGCCTAAGCGCTTCTTGATAAGCGAGCGAGGTTCCGGTGGTTTCGTCTTTAATAATCCCCAAATACTGAACCTCACAACCGAGGCGCTCTAATTCACTGATCAAAAAAGGAGCTGTAGCATTTCTGATTTCACCGAGTTCCAGTTCTCTCACCGTGTGTTCAACAATTTCGTTCCCGGTGGAAACCACCCAAACGCGTGGCTTTCTGTGAACAGGAACTTGCCTTACTCCCAGTGCTGCAAACCCCATCAGAAGCTTCGCATCGACGAGCGTTCCAGGGGAAGCAAGTAAGGCACCCACTTTAAAGTCTTCTCCTCGTTTTCGGATGTATTGTCCTTCAGTTGGCAGTGAGGAAAACTCAATAGATTCCCGACCGTCATCCCGTTTTATTTTTGAAACGTCTTCAACCTTAATGACGGCGTCAAATCCACCCTCCGGTAAGGGCGCCCCGGTCATGATCTCAACCGCGACACGTACATCACTAATGCGCTGAGGTCTTTCGCCTGCAATCACTCGCCCCCAGACGGGAAGTTGATTCAAGCCTGAAGTGAGATCTGAAGTCCGAATCGCATAACCATCCATTGAAGAATTATCGAATGCGGGAATAGCTTCCGAACCATAAACGCTTGCCGCAAGGACACGCCCTACCGCTTTCTCAAGAGAAACCTCTTCCACCGAAAGAGTCCTGAAATTCCCTTCATTTTGTATGAATTGTAGGGCGTCTAAATAGGAAATCATCTCTAGCCACCGATCCCCGAAAAGTTATTCATTTGGCCTACTCGCCCGTCGTGCAAAAAATGAGACTCGGGCTTAAGTCCAAGCAAGGCTTGTAGTCGAGATGGAATTTCCTTTATCTGCTCCGCTGACTGAAGCCAGGGCCTAAGTGAGTAGTCTTCTTCACCAAACAAACAAAGGCGAAGCTTTCCACGAGAAGTCATCCGTAATCGATTACAAGAATCACAGAAGCCCTCGGAGTGAGGTGCAATAATTCCGATGCGGCCTACAAAATCGGGATGAGCAAATTCGAGCGCGGGCCCATCATCGGCCATCCGGTTCATGACGGTCCAGCCTTCACGCAAAAGATTCAGCTTCATCTCACCCGTCGATAAAAAATGGGTTTGAGCATAGTTGGAATGATCTCTGGTTTTCATGAGCTCAATAAATCGAACACTGATCGGCCGGACTCTGACAAACTCCATGAACCGGGGGAGCTCGTCTGAGGCGGTGTCACGGTGCAAGACTGCATTGATTTTAATACCCTGAAAATCAAGAGCAAGCGCCTGATCAATCCCTTTTAAAACATCAGGGAGCTGATCTCGCCCAGTCAAGCGATGAAAAATCTCTGAATTCAAACTATCCACACTGATATTTAAGTGAGTGAGTCCCGAGAGCTTCAAGCGTGGGGCAATACTCTTTAAGTTCCAAGCATTCGTCGAGAGTGCGCGCTTTTGGTATTTTCCAATTGCAGTAGCCGCTTCAATGATCTGAGCGATGTCCGTTCGAGTGGTGGGCTCACCTCCGGTGAACCTAACCTTCGTAAAACCAGCGAGAGCAAAACCCTCTAACAGATTTTTGATCTCATGTAGCGACAGCTCATCCTCTAGAGGAGTCTTTGGTTTTTGATAACCCGAAGGTAGGCAATAGCTACAACTGAAGTTACAGATGTCCGTTACGGACAGCCTCAAGTAGCTGAATTTTCGGGCATAAGAGTCCACTAACATTCCCCCAAATATGCCATATTTTTAGCATTCGAGAAGGGACTTTATCGCATTTCCGCAGTAATCGAGCAATTTGGGTGCCTATTGAGTAAAACCTGGACTAAATGGAGCTTTTCGGTGAAGGTATGGCCGTGCAAAAACAAGGGATTTCTGAGTATAAAATGATCGATGTCGGGTCAAAAACACCCACTCATCGAGTCTGTGTTGCCACCGGTAAACTGATCGCAGCTGAGCAAAGCATTGCTGCCATTCGACTGGGAACACTCCCGAAGGGAAACGTCCTACCCCTGGCTGAGGCTGCGGGCATTATTGCCGTAAAAAAGACCAGCGAACTCCTCCCGCTCTGCCATCCGCTCCCCATTGATGCTGCAATCCTTCGCTTTGAGTTTGAGAAAACTGCCGTTCGGGTTTTCTGTGAAGTTCGAGCTCATGCAAAAACCGGGGTCGAGATGGAAGCATTAAGCGGTGTAAACGCTGCCCTGCTTTGCATTTATGATCTCACCAAAGGCATTGATCCCGCTCTAGAACTCGCAGACATCCACCTGATTGAAAAGCGCGGTGGGAAATCGGGTACCTGGAGACACCCAAAAGCTGAAATCGAACTAACGAACCCGACGAATGCCCACCCTCAATCCCCATCTTTGGAAAGATTTAAAACCGCAGTCATTACACTCAGCGACCGTGCTGCACGTGGAGAATCTGAGGATGTTTCAGGGAAAACTTTAAGAGAAGCTCTGATGGCGATGGGAGCCTTAGCGATCCATCCAATATTGATTCCAGATGACACTTCATTACTCGCCCAAACTCTGATCAACCTGATGGAAACCGAAAGTATTAATTTAGTTCTCACCACGGGCGGAACGGGTGTAGGCCCTCGAGACATTACTCCTGAAACGATTTCTCAGCTCGGCGGTAAACTCGTGCCCGGTTTTGGAGAATTAATTCGACAATCGGGAGCCCAGTTCACTCCTTATTCTTATCTCTCAAGAGCTGAGGCCTACCTCGTAAAACAGACCCTCATCATTTGCCTCCCCGGTAGTCCTAAAGGAGCAAAGGAAAGCCTGGATGCGATCCAACACCTGATCCCCCATACGCTGAGAATCATCAGTGGAGCCAATCACGGATGAACTTGATCTTCAAAAAATCTGGCGATTTTTTTGGAGCGTTTGCGGATGCGGCGATTCTCCTCCCCATCATCTCATTGATGGCATTGAAATCAGGCTACCGGCTCGATTCACTCCTCCTGAGTGCTGGACTTGCCTACCTCATCTCAGGATTTCTCTTCAAGGTGCCGATCTCCGTACAACCCCTGAAATCGATTGCGATTGCATCACTTGCTATGGGAGCAAGCTTTCAGGAAATTAGATTTTCAGGATTCTGCGTAGGCCTCGTTTTTCTAATCCTTTACGCACTGAAGACTCAATCACTCCCCATTCCAGAACCAGTAATTCGATCAGTCCAGTGTGGACTCGGCATTCTTCTCGCGCAACAAGCCTTGAAAATACTTCCTTTAGAATGGTCGAGCCTCATTCTTACTTTGGGGCTTGTACTTGCACTCCTCCTCAGTGACTTTAAATTTTCCATCCCCTTACTCGGAATCGTTTCGTTCGTTGTTTTCATCTTCGGAACTCTTCACTCACGGGCTTCGGCAAGTTCCGCCATGCTCATGCAAACTCCTCAGCTTTTTCGTCCTGCTCTCATTTTGAGCTTAGTCCTTCCACAAATTGCGCTTACCTCAGCCAATTCGATTTCAGGAGCCAAACTCGCCTGTTCTCATTACTTTAGAGAAGAGGCCTCCCGGGTCAGTATCCCAAAATTGCTTTTGTCCGTGGGTCTTGGAAACGTTCTCTCATCCATGATTGCTGGTCTTCCATATTGTCACGGTGCCGGTGGCATTACCGCTCACTATAAGGCTGGAGCACGCACCTATAAAATGAATACCGTCATCGGCATCACTCTATGCTTGATGGGTCTACTTCAATTTTTTCTCCACTTCCCACTCGCTCTCCCCCCGATTCCAACCGCTGCTATCCTGATCAGTGTGGGAATCTTTCACTTAGAACTCGCTAAGCCCTTACTCATCAATCGTTCAGGACAAATCACTCTGCTCGGGTCAAGCCTTGCCACCCTACTCACCGGAAACCTTTTATCTACATTTGTAATCGCATGGACCATACACTCAATCTTCAATAAACAGAAAGGCCTTCAGAATGCATAAACGCTATGAACGCCAAAGCCTGCTTCCCGAGATCGGTAACGAAGGTCAGCTTCATTTAGAAAAATCACGCGTGCTCATGGTGGGAGCCGGTGGGCTTGCCTCACCCGCCCTCCTTTATCTTGCGAGCGCTGGAATCGGTCACATCGGTATTGTGGACGGGGACCGAGTCAGCGAATCCAATCTTCAGCGACAAGTCCTTTTTCATACCTCTCAAGTGGGAAAGCTGAAGACAGAGTGCGCAAAGGAAAACCTCCTACGCCTGAATCCCAACATCCACATTGAACTCTACTCAGAATTCTTGAGTGCCGAGAATGCGATCAAAATCTTTTCTGAATATGATCTTATTCTCGATGGAACGGACAATTTTGAAACGAAATATCTCATTAACGACGCCGCCTACAAAACCGGTAAACCCGTTATTTTTGCGTCCGTAACGGCCATGGATGGACAAATCGCTTTATTTCACCCCACCCATAGCGGCCCCTGTTACCGCTGCCTCTATCCAAGCCAGAAAAACAGTCGCATCCAAAACTGCAACGAGGCCGGTGTGATGGGTTCTGTAGTTGGGATCATGGGGTCCATGCAAGTAACGGAGGCGATTAAATTCCTACTCTCATTCAAACGAGAATCTTTATTAGTTTCACTCGAAAATTTTATGATCACGCTTGATGCACGAGATATGACTTTTTTTAAAAGAACCATCCTGAAAAATAAAGACTGCGGCCTCTGTAGCCGCTCTTCACATGACGTACAACTCGAACGCCCATCCTTCTTGTGTGAAATGAACTTCGCTGAAGTCACCCATGAAACGCTTCAGAAAGATCCCTGTAAATATAGACTCATTGATGTCCGTGAGCCCCACGAATGGCGCCTGAATCATATTGAGTCCTCAGAAAACTTCCCTCTCTCTCAAATACAATCCACCGAAACCATCGACGCGACTCTTCTGAAATCGAAAGATCCGATCCTCCTTTATTGCAAAACGGGAAATCGCGCGAAAACCGCTGCCTCCCTTTTATTTCAAAGAGGTTTGAAAAATTTATCACTTCTCAAAGGCGGCATCGAATCCACCCAGGAGCACATATGATTCAGAATGCACTTGAGATCAGCACCGTTGGTTTACCCTTCTGCGCATTTAAGATCATCACTGGAATGCACATTTACACTACCTTTGAAAATGGACCA
>CAIOKW010000316.1 GCA_903858975.1 Oligoflexia bacterium
TAAAGTACCCCTCCTCGGTGACATTCCAATTTTGGGATGGCTCTTTAAATCAAGATCCGCATCTGTCGAGAAGAGCAATTTGATGTTGTTCATCACGCCTCGAATCATGCGTCAGCCTGAGCATGTTCGTATGGTGCTTGATCGTAAGTTAAAAGAACGTGACGAATTCGTAGAACGCGCTTTTGGCGGAGAAGACACTCACCGCGAAGCTCGTAACCGCATCATTCGTAATCTTCCAGACGTAAAGGCGATCAAAAACTACATGCCGAAGAAAACCGTAAATCTTGATGACGATGAAGAATCTCAAAAAGACGCTAAAGGAGCTGCGATCGGTGAGGCAAAAGGTCCAAGCAATACTAAAGAGACCCCTGACTCGCATGAAACGCTGACCCTACCGGCTGCAGATCAAACGAAACCAACAGAGCCAGCAAAACCTGAACCTTTCACGGCTCCTGAGACTCCGGCTGGAGGAAACCCATGAGGGAACGTCGCCCGCCCGAGCGCCTTGGAGAAATTTTACTTAAGCACACCAGCTTAAAGCCTGAGCAGCTGGAGGCAGCCCTTCAGGAGCAAAAGCAAAAAGGCGGACTCTTAGGAGAAATCCTACTGAAGAATAATTTCATTCTTCCGCACGAAATCATGAAGTCACTTTGCATCCAATTAGGACTTCCCTTTGTTGAAGATTTAAAACCCAACGACATTGACCCTGCCCTCGTCACCAGTCTTCCGATTAACTACGCAAAGACCAAAGAGGTCGTACCTCTTTATCTCTCTACGGACGCCATGGGAGAGATGATGACGATCGCTGTATCGGATCCTTTTAATCCCACCATCACTGAGGACTTACAGGCCCTGACCGGATATCGAATCAAGGCCGTCGTCAGTACTTCGATGCGTATTCAAGATGCGATCAATCGTGTCTATGAGCGATCTACCGCAAAGATTGTAGGCAATATTGAGGGCGAATTCGATGAAGAGGATTTAGACCTCGAGGGTCCAATCGATATTCTAGAAGCCACCGAAGATGATGCGCCCGTAATCAAGTTTGTAAATTCGCTCCTTTTCCGGGCCGTCAAAGAAAAGTGTTCAGATATTCATATTGAGCCCTTTGAGAAAGAGTTTGTCGTTCGATTCCGAATCGACGGAGTGCTCTACGATATTATTCGTCAGCCTAAACGGGCTCATGCTGCGATCTCGTCCAGGATCAAGGTCATGGGGCAACTGGATATCGCCGAAAAACGCCTTCCACAAGATGGTCGGATTAAGATTAAACTTGCCGGAAAAGACGTCGACATTCGTCTTTCTACCGTCCCCACCACCCACGGTGAGCGGGTCGTGATGCGTATTCTCGAGCAAAGCGGTACTCCGCTTGAGCTCGGTATCTGCGGATTCTCTCCCCGTTCGGTCGAGAACATTGAGAAACTCATTTCTAGAAAATATGGAATCATTCTAGTCACCGGTCCTACAGGTTCCGGTAAATCAACGACTCTCTCTTCTTGTCTAATGAAGCTGAACTCACCTGAACGCAATATTATGACCGTGGAAGATCCGGTCGAGTATCAAATTCAAGGTATCAATCAGGTTCAAGTAAATACTAAAATCAATCTCACCTTTCCGACAGCGCTTCGCTCGTTCCTTCGTCAGAACCCGGACGTCATTATGGTCGGGGAGATTCGAGATAAAGAAACCGCTGAGATTGCAATCAACGCGTCTCTCACCGGTCACTTGGTGCTCTCCACACTTCACACCAACGATGCCGCTACCTCCACCACTCGATTGGTGGATATGGGAATTGAGCCTTTCTTGATTGCATCCTCACTCTTAGGTGTAGTTGCACAGCGTTTGATTCGTCGTGTTTGCACTAAGTGTCGTGAAGAATATACTCCGTCAGAGTTTCAACTGAGCGAAATGGGAATGAAGGTACCTCCGAAGGGTGCTATTTTCTATCGCGCAGTAGGATGCCCTAGCTGCGCAAATAGCGGCTATTCTGGACGAACGGTCATTCATGAGCTGATGATCGTAGATGATGTCATCAAAAGTTTGATCGTCAAAAACGTGGATGCAGGAACATTGAAGAAAACGGCGATTGAGCGTGGTATGATTACGCTTCGTGAAGATGGAGTTGCAAAAGTGCTTCAAGGGATCACCACCATTGATGAGCTCTTCCGTGCAACGCATGCAGAGGAAGTTTGAGGTAGGCCATGCCTTTATATGAATACAAAGCAATTGGATTAGATGGAAAGTCCTCCAAAGGACTCGTGGAATCTGACTCGCTTAAAAATGCTCGCCTGAAATTGAAGAAGCAAGGCCTCATGGTGACTGACATCCAAGAGAAAAATGCACTTCCTAAAAAAGGAACTCAAGCGGGCCTTTCTCTCTTCGCAAATCGCGTGAACCAGGATGAAGTGGCGGTGATGACTCGTCAGCTTGCATCTCTTGTAAAAGCAAATATCCCACTCGTCGATTCTCTCACGGCACTGGTTGACCAAGTGGAGTCGGTTGCATTAAAAACCGTTCTGGCTCAAGTACGAGAATCAGTTAATGAAGGGATTTCACTGGCTAAGGCCCTTGCTCAGCACCCAAAAGCTTTTGATCATATCTACATCAATATGGTGGAAGCCGGAGAGAGCTCAGGTACTCTCGGTCTTGTTTTGTTAAAACTGGCTGACCTCAAAGAAGCACAAACTCGCTTGAAGCGTAAAGTGGTCGGCGGGATGACCTACCCTGCAATCATGTTTATCGTAGCTCTCTCGGTCCTGATCGGTATTTTTGCTTTCGTGATTCCAAAGCTTCAGCAAATTTTCGTATCCATGAACAAGGCCCTCCCTCTCACAACCGAAATCCTGATCTGGATTTCAGTTCAAGTGACCACGTGGTGGCCTGCCATGATTGCGGCAGTTGGGCTCATGGCCTATGCATTTTTCAGATATATTGCGACCCCAAAGGGACGATCCAATTGGGACCGTTTTAAGTTAGTGGCCCCAGTCTTTGGCCGCGTCACTCGAATGATGGCAATTACTCGCTTTACCGGGACCATGTCTACACTTCTAGGCTCAGGGGTTCCCATTTTGACTGCGATGTCGATCGCGAAAAACCTGGTCGGGAATGTTCACATTGCCCGCGCTATTGAAAATGCGCGAAGTAACATTACCGAAGGGCAATCGATCGCTGACCCACTCAAACGAAGCGGTGAATTTCCACCGCTCGTCATTCACATGATTTCCATTGGTGAGAAAACCGGTGAGCTCCCCGCCATGTTGAAAAACGTAGCTGACTCTTATGACGAGCAAGTGAGTACTGCTGTAGATAGCATGACGGCACTCCTCGAACCCGCAATGATTGTGTTCATGGGCGGAACGGTAGGGTTTATTGTGGTGTCTGTTATCACTCCGCTGATGGAAATGAGTAATTTAAGTCGATAAACAACGAAAGGAAAACAATATGAACAAACAACTGAAAACCATTAAATCAAACGAGGGCTTCTCCCTGATCGAATTGATGATTGTAATCGGAATCTTGGGGCTCTTAATCGGGCTTGTGGGACCGAAACTCATTTCAAACTTCGATAAAGCGAAAGTTGAAACTACTCGTGTGAACATGAAGAATATTTCTTCAACCCTTAAGCAATTTCGCCTCGACTGCGGTCAATATCCGAATACGAACCAAGGTCTCGATGCGCTGATTTCTAAGCCCACTTCGGCTCCTGAGTGTAAGAACTACGCTCCGAACGGATATCTTGATAAGAAAGCCGCTCCAAAGGATGCTTGGGATATGGATTATCTCTACACTTCTGATGGAAACACTTTCGAAATCAAATCATACGGAAGTGACAAAAAAGAAGGCGGCGCGGATTACAATGCCGACATCGTTGTTACTGACCAGGATTAATTCATGATTAAGGGAGGATCTGCTCGCAGGAATACTGCCGGTTTTTCCCTGATTGAGTTGTTGATTGTCGTCGCGATACTGGGGCTGGTGGGATTAATTGCCATCCCCAGTATTTCGAACACCTTCCGCTTCTCAGTTCAATCGTCTGCCCGTGAGCTTGCAACTCTCATTAAAGATGCATCTAACTCTGCACAGATCTCTGGCCGAGTTCATCGAATCGTCTATGACCTGAAGAATCAGCAGTATTGGGTTGAATCGACCACCGAAAGCACACTCTTAAAGAGCGATGAATCGATTCAAAAGGAAAAAGAAAAAGGCCATAGCATTTTTTCATCAAATGATGAAGATGAGGCCAAAAAAAATGGTGGATTTCACCAAGAAAACTCCCTCACTAAAAAGAAGAGAACTCTCGCGGTAGGTGTGAAGTTTGAAGATGTGATCACTGAACAGAGCGAAACTCCGATCACTGAGGGACTCGCCTATACTCATGTATTTCCACAAGGCATGAGTGAAAAATCGCTCATTCATCTTGAAGACACCAGCAAAAATAAAATTTCTCTTGTCGTCGGTAATTTGCTCGGCCGCTGTACTGTTGAGGGTCGATATATTGAAGCCAAGGAGTATTTCAAGCGATGAAACAACTCCAAAACGAATCTGGTTTTACCCTACTCGAAGTCATGATCGCCATTGGTATTCTTGCGATTGGCATTGGTGCAATTCTGGTGGCTGAAAACAATAGTCTCGATGTTACGATGCGTGCGAAACGAATGACCACCGTCGCAACTCTAGCAAGAAATGCGCTCATCGATGCTGAGCGAGAGGTTCAAGGAAAAACCTTTGATGAGACCAAAAAAGAATCATCGGGAAAGTTTGATGCCCCCTATTCTGATTATTCATGGGAACGAAAGATTAAGGAAATCACATTTCCTAATGTATTAAGCCCCGAGGCGAAACAAGAAGCAGGCAAGCCTGGGGATGCGGTTGACCCCAATGTAGAGCGAGTCGTTAAAATCGCAACCAACTATCTTTCAAAAGCCTCAAGAGAAATTAACATCACCATTAAATGGAAAGAGAAAGGAGAGGATCAGAAATTCAGTGTGAGCCAATACTGGGTCGATCTCAATCATGAGTTCAACATGTCAGAGCAATAATCAATCGAATTCTCGCCATTACTTTTCCGGATTCACCCTGCTTGAGGTGATGATCGCACTCTTCATTTTAGTCATGATTGGTACCACTACGTCAAAAGCAGTGATTGATGCCGCAAAACTCAAAGAAGTTCTAAAAGATGAGACTGAGTTCTCCAGCGAGTTTCGGACTTCCACCGCTTTTATTGAGAGA
>CAIOKW010000317.1 GCA_903858975.1 Oligoflexia bacterium
CACCGATGTACTTCACGTTTTTAGCCTGAAGCTGGGTATCCACATAAAAACCGAAGGAATCGACCGCTATCAATTCGCTTCCATTCTGATCAACAAAAAAGACCCCACCCCGCGAAACAGGTGAGAAAGAAACTCGCCCTTTGTAGAGAAGCGTTCCATCTGCGGTGATGGTGGCGAGGTAACCGCCTTTAAAGAATATGTAATTTCCGCCAACACTCAGAGTCTCGGTCAGCGGGTTCCGCTTGTCGTAGAGAAACATGGTGTTGGACTCCATGTGGAGTTTTGGATCACCGGGCAAGCGATATTGGTATTCACTTGCGGTGATTGCAGGAATCACTTCAATCATTCCCAAATTTTGTGCCCCAGCACCCAACCTAAAGAAGGATTGCGATTGGTACGGATGATAGTCTTGGGTCAGCTCCGACGCTTCCAACATCACGGGTGACAACACCGCTACTGACATGAACCACACGGCAAAAGATGATACTGAAATAACCTTCATGGGTAACACTCCTTATAAAGCGCGCCCAACTTAACGAAAGTCATTGCACTAAGCAAGATTATTTTTAAATAAACAATGTGAAGATAATAGCAAAGGAAAACGACTACTTCCGACTCCAGGTCGTGCCCTCAGGAGAGTCTTTGATCTCTACACCGTTTGCAAGCAAATGATCGCGTATTTCATCGGATCTTTTGAAGTTTTTGGCAGCGCGGGACTCTTTGCGCTCTCGAATGAGACTTTCTATCTCATCGGCTTCTAATACTTGCTTTCCCTCATTTTGGGATCGAAGCATCCTGACTTTTGCCAGGTGCTCAAGCATGCTTTCTGCTCGCATTCGCCCCACCCCGATTACCGACCCAATTTCAGTCTCTAAGACACGAATAAACTCGCCTGCTGCCAAAATAGCAGCCGGCGTATTGGCCGCATTGGGATGAGTTAAGGCTCGGTTAAATTCACGCGTCAACGTGAACATCTCTGAGAGGGCTCCTGCTGTATTTAAGTCATTAGCGTAGTGATCGAGAATCGCGTCGCGAGCACGATCGCAATCTATGAGAAAGCCGCCCCAGACTTGCTCTGCGCGCATATCCGGTACAAGGATCTTCTTATCGCGAATGGCCTCTGCGGTCTTCTTGGCTTCATAGAGGCGCTCAAGACTCGTGATCGCTTGATCGACCGTTTCTGCACTAAAATCAAACACGGATCGATAGTGCACACCTAAGAAAATCATGCGTGCGAGCTCGCCTCCGTACTGCGCAAGGAAATCCCGTGCGTTGACTACATTTCCTAGGCTTTTTGACATTTTTTCTGATGAAAATGTGAGGAATGCGTTGTGAACCCAATAGTTCACGTAAGGCCCTTTTCCAGTCGCGGCCTCACTTTGCGCAATTTCATTTTCATGGTGCGGGAATACTAAATCTTCCCCCCCATGGTGAAGGTCCATTTGGGGCCCAAGCCACTTGCAAGCCATTGCGGAACACTCGATATGCCATCCTGGTCTCCCTTTACCCCAAGGAGAATCCCATGCGGGCTCCCCTGGCTTCGCACTCTTCCAGAGAGCAAAGTCCATGGGATTACGCTTATCGAGATTCACTTCAACTCGCGCTCCGGCTTGTAAATCGTCAAGCGATTTACCCGATAGGGATCCATAGGCTGGAAAGGATTCGATGGAGAAAAACACATCGCCCTCTTTCGTTACATAACCTTTCCCATTTTTAATAATGGCTTCAATCATGGAAATGATCTCAGGTAGATGATCCGTGACTTTCGTTTTATGCGTAGGCTCTTCCATCAAAGCCAAAGCGTAGTCTTGTTCAGCAACCTGAATGTATTTTTCAGTCAGAGCATCACATGAAATTCCGGCTTCTTTTGCCTTATTGATGATTTTATCGTCGATATCCGTGTAATTCCGAACGTAGGTCACTTTAAATCCAAATCGTTTAAAGAACCGATAAAAGAGATCGGCCGTGAGCGCCGCCCTCAAATTTCCGATATGAATGGGACCATAGACCGTGGGGCCGCAGGAATACATCTTCACCTCTCCCTCCACCATGGAGCGAAAGGTCTCTTTTTTATGGGTTTTCGTGTTTGTGATGAAAATCGGCTTACCCAGCAATGTATTCCTCATAGGTTTTTATCATCGGAGCGCGCAAAGCGTCATGTCAATGCACCCCGCCTACAATCCGAATCAAAAAATGTCGATTTTTGGCTTTGGAATTTCCAGCACTTAGCTGTTTTAATTAAACATTGTTGATTCAAAAAATTTCAATTGCCCCAGTGTAAAAACTGTGCTAGTATCGCCCATCAACTCTCGGAGGTACACAGAATGTTCAAAGTTGGAGAAAGTGCCGTTTACCCTGCTCACGGAATTGCAGTGATCAAGCGTATTGACGAACGCGAAGTCGGCGGCAAAAAGAAGACATTTTATGTTCTTCAAGTTCTAGAAAATCAAATGACCATCATGGTGCCTACCGACAA
Organism: Oligoflexia bacterium; assembly: GCA_903858975.1. Lineage (GTDB taxonomy): Bacteria > Bdellovibrionota > UBA1018 > UBA1018 > CAIMNF01 > CAIMNF01. The sequence goes on from CAIOKW010000317.1 coordinate 2,477, forward strand.
CGCTGCAGCTGTTGGCCTACGCAGCATTATCTCGGATCAAGAAGTAGCCCAAGTGTACTCAATCCTGAAAATGCGTGATGTCAAGATCGACCAAACCACCTGGAATCGTCGCTACCGTGACTATATGGAGAAGATTAAAACCGGATCCATCTATGAAATTTCAGAAGTATTGCGAGACCTATTCCTCCTCCGCCACAGCAAGGATCTTTCTTTCGGTGAACGAAAGATGCTTGATCAGGCGAAGGCCCTCATCGTGAAAGAAATCTCAATCGCGAGAAGGACTCAAGAATCAGTGGTTGAGCAAGAAATTCAGATGATCTTCACTTCTTAAACTGAAGTTTAAAATCTTAAAATTAAAAAAGCCCGATGGAGTTTCCACCGGGCTTTTTTATTTCTGTTCAAATGATCTTAAGCCTTAAAAACATCGTATGGGTAACTGCCGAGCTCATACGACTTATCCGCAATCAACTTCATGAGCTCATCTTCATTTCGAGACATCGCCTTAAAGTTTCCGCGAACCCGACGGTTGGCCTTCATAAAGAAAGACTCAGCTATCGCGATTTCCATCTCACACGCTGCCTCGCCTTTTTCTTCAATTGAAGCCGTAACCCGTGAGAGTGTACAGTACATGGCATAAAGATCGATCACGATGTCTGCAATACGCTTTTGCGCAAATTGCTTTAAGTGAATTTCTTTACCATGACGTCTCAGTAGCGTAACCACTTCTTGAGACAACTCAAGGGTGTGCTCTTCCAAGAATCCTGCAAGCTTTTTCATGCGAGGATGGGCTTTTGAAATTGTTTCACCGAAAACGTTTTGTTTCACTTTACGAGTCGCAAACTCAGTCACGACCCCTAGCCCCTTCAAAGGGTGCTGAATGGCTTTTGCAAGTCCTGCCAACTCTTGACCGGGACCTTGCATTCCTGAGAGTGCTACAAAGGCTCTTAGGATTTCGTTCGTTCCTTCGAAGATCCGATTGATACGTGCATCGCGGAGCCAACGCTCATAAGGATACTCCTTCATGTAACCATTACCGCCCCAAATCTGGATGTTCTCATCTACTGTTTCCCACAGCATTTCAGAACAAAACACTTTTGCGGCAGCAGATTCCATGGAGTAATCCATATCACCACGATCAATAAAGTGGGTGGTCATGTATACCATGCTCTCGGCCACGTAATTATTCATAACCATGCGAGCGACTTTTTCTTTGATCATTCCAAATTCGCCGATTTTCTTCTTAAATTGCTCACGCTCATTGGCATGCTCAATTGAAGCTTTAATCGCATTTTTCGCCACGCCCACACAACCTGCAGCGAGACCCAGGCGACCATGGTTCAGAATACCCATCGCTACTTTAAACCCATAGCCAACGCCACCAATGATATTCTCTACGGGCACTTTCACCTTATCGAGATGGATGGCATTCGTCCAAGAAGCACGAATTCCAAGCTTATGCTCGCGTGCACCGTGAGATACACCTTCAGACGGAAGCTCAATGACAAAACAAGTAACCTTGTCTTTCTTCTCTCCGTTTTCAACTACTTCTGTTTTAGCAAACACGGTGAGAAATTTTGCAATCTCTCCGTTCGTGATCCAAAGCTTATTCCCTGTAATAATATAATGTTTTCCGTCAGGAGAGAGCTCAGCACGGGTCTGGATTGACGCCGCATCGGATCCGCTCGATGGTTCTGTTAAACAAAACGCCGCAATCAACTCACCACTCGCGAGGCGCGGAAGGAAGCGTTTCTTTTGCTCATCAGTACCGAAAAGCAGCAAGGACTTGTATCCAATACTTTGGTGCGCGCCGAGGGTTACCGCAAGTGAACCATCTAAAGATGCAATCTGTTGCATCACTCGGGCATAACCGGTCTGAGGAAGCCCAAGACCTCCGAGTTCTTCAGGCACACCGATTCCGGTGAGACCCATTGCAGCCATTTGCTCTACTACCTCAATCGGCATTGCCGCAAGCTCGTCCCACACAGCCGATTTCACGATATCCTTACCAAATTTATCGATCGTATCGGTGATCATTCCAACCGTTTCAGCGGTCTCCGCCTTCGGTTTAGGATAAGGGAAAATATAATCTTCTCGAATTTGGCCAAAAAACAGGGATTTTAAGAAACTATTCTCAGGGGTCGCCATACGGATCCTTTCGACAGGCTGTCATGACAAACTGTCAGACGCATTACACAATTCAGATGTATTTAAATCTACACTTTCAGAATAGTTTGAATTTTACCCACGCACAACAAGGAGTTGCGATTATTTTTTATGCTACTCATCGTTTGGTATTCTTTTTGCAACATGCAATGCTAGATACATGTCAAAATTATCTGGAATGTCTTTCATGAGTTTTTTGAAACGAAAAACTTCGGGCTCGAATCCAGGTCCTCGTTCAGGCTTAAGTGTCAATTCTTTGTCGAAAATGTCAGACCAGCTCACCTCACTTGCTAAAGGTGACTCCATCAAAACTTTGTCGTTTTGGGTTTGTTTTTTCGTCTGCGCAAGCTTGGTCGCAGATCTCACTGCGCTGCTATTTGAAAAGTATCTTCCAAACCCACCCACTTCACCTCTTGCTTCCCGCTCTCACGAGGGTCTAGCCTCTTCGGGGCCGATGAATTACGAAGTCATCATTGAGCGCAATCTCTTTTCAAGTAAGATGCCTAAGAAGACGGGCGACTCCATCGATCTAGATGCGGAACCGGTTCTCAGTAGCTTAAACTATCAATTGATCGGTACCGTTATTTTTCACAACCCCGCTCGCTCGCTTGCGGCCATCCAAGACAAATCAGATAACAAACTTTACCCTGTACGCGTTGGTGACCAAATGGGCGAAAATGTACAGATCCTGAGCGTTGAGCCGAGAAAAGTGATTTTCATTAACACGACCGCTCACCGTAAAGAATACATTGAGATTCCTGAAGATCCGGCAATTAAAATCTCAGCCAGTCCAAGAAGCAGTAAGTCGGCTCCTTCAGCAGGCATCAATCAAGTTGAAGAAAACAAATTCGTGATTAGCAGAAATGAAATCGACTCTCAAATGGCTAATTTCAATGTCCTGATCACCCAGGCTCGCGCAGTACCTGAAATGCGTGGAGGTCAGATGGTGGGCTTTAAACTTATGCAAATTGTTCCGAATAGCTTCTACCAAAAAGCTGGATTTAAAGAAAATGACGTCATCAAATCCGTGAATGGCGAAAAAATAACTGATGCAGCTAAGGCGCTAGAGCTTCTGCAAGGATTAAAAACAATGCCTTCGCTTGATATGACTATCGAGCGAGGAGGAAAGGATATCGGTTTCAACTATGACATCCGATAACAGTTGGTCTACCCGTTTAAGTTTCGTTTTTGGGCTTTGTGCTCTCCTAGGCATTCTCTTACTGATCTTCTCTGAAGTCGGTATTGCCCAAACCAATGGCAATGGATTTCGCTCAGGTGGAATGGCCATTGGCAACCCACTGAATGATCCAGGCTCTGCTTCAGACGATGACTTTGAAGAGTTTGATGATGGTCTCAGTGATTCACCTCCCCCGCCCAGTCGTAATCGGCCCGGTAATAAAATGGGGGCCCCTACAACTGGGCGACCGCAGTCCGGCGGATTTGATAGTGGTATCAGCGTGGGGGGATCGCCCGAAGATCGCAGCGGTCCAGAAGTAAAGCGAGGCCAAAAAGGTTTTGAATTATCGGGCCCCGGAACCGAGCGAGGCATTAAATCAAAAAATGAAGTACCTAACCTCCACGTCGATAATGAAAGTGGCGAGGGCGAGCCTGCTGAAAAAGAACAAATCACTGATTTTAACTTCCCAGACGCCGATATCATGGATATCGCAAAAACTTTAGGTCGACTCACCGGCAAGAACTTCATTCTTGATAAGGACGTCAAAGGACGGGTCTCGATTATTTCTAATTCACCGATTTCGGTCAGCGACGCATGGAGAGCATTCCTCACCTCTTTGGACATGAACGGTCTTGCGATTGTTCCGACAGGGAAATACCTCCGCATTATGCGACAAAATGATGCAAAAGGTAAGAACGTTCGTCTTTACTCGAACACCCGTGCTCCGAATACCGATGCGCTCGTAACCAAAATCTTCAAGATCAAATACATTAGTGCAAAAGAATTAGAAAACGTGATTCGAACCTATGCCAACATGGGCGCGCGGATTTATGGTTTTGAACAAACCAATACCTTGATCATCACCGATACCGGTTCCAACATTGATAAAATTGCTAAAATGATTCAGTTCCTCGATGTCGAGGGCTTTGATGCCGGCATTGAAGTAATTTCGGTTAAATTTGCTTCTGCAGTTGAGATCCAAAAATTGATCGACTCTCTCCTTCCGGGCACTCAGGCTGCTTTTCCAGGGCGCCCAGGTTTTGGTGGTGGAGCTGCAGGGGGCGGAAGCCGCTCTAACTTTGCAGCAAGAAGAACCAAAGAAGGCGGTCTCATCAATAACATTATCGCTGATGAACGCACCAACACCCTGATTGTTCACGCCAATCCGAAAGGCGTGACCCAAGTTCGTGAATTAATCTCACGTTTAGATCGAAAAATGCCGCCAGTTTTAGGAGGGGGTAAAGTTCATGTGGTCTATCTTCAGTTTGCCGATTCTGAAGAAATGTCAAAAACGCTCAATACCTTCAGTCAGTCAGCGAAAAGCTCTGGCCCATCAGGATTCGGTGGTGCTGGAATGGGTGGAATTGGAATTAATCCAATGGAAAACAATCTCTTTGAAGGACAAATCAAAGTTTCCGCTGATAAGACGACAAACTCTCTCGTGATCACTGCTTCCCCTGCTGACTTTGCAACCATTCAAAGAGTGATCAACAAGCTTGATATCCCCCGCGATCAAATCTACGTAGAAGTGATCATTATGGAGATGTCGATGCAACGAAACAGCGACTTTACTGCAAACATCCTCCTACCAGGCGGAACTTCAGTTGCTCCGACGAGTGACCTTTTTAAGCTCCTTGCAAACCCAACCGATGTTCCAAACGGGCTTGTTCTTCAATGGCAAAGCGATGCGGGAAGAACCATTTCGATTCCGACGGGGGGAACCTCGACGAGTGTGAAAGTGCCGAACTTAGCTGGACTCATTAAAGCGATCCAAACCTACTCTGCAGGGAACGTACTTGCGACACCTCAGTTGATGACTTTGGATAACACCGAAGCCACTTTTGACAGTACCGATAAGATCCCAGTTCCTCAGATCAACAATGCGGGACTTGGAATTCAGACCGTTTCCGTGACTCAACAAAGCGTGCCACTCACGATTAAAATCAAGCCACAGCTGAACAAGATTTCAAATTTCATCAAGCTTGATATCAAAGCAAAAGTCAGTGACATCACCAATCGCGCTCTTCCAAAAGCGGTTCAAGACCAAGCCTACTCTACGATTGAACGAAGCGCCGAAACAAGCGTTATGGTAGCAGATGGGGATACCGTGGTTTTGGGCGGCTTGATTCGCGATAAGAGCAGTGAAGTCATCAATAAAGTACCC
>CAIOKW010000318.1 GCA_903858975.1 Oligoflexia bacterium
AAGAAGTGGTTGAACCCTCGTTTTGATTCAAAAGAACTCTGTGCTATCTCAAGACGAGAGGTGCACGAGTTTCTTTTTGAAACGATGAGCGCCTCTACCGTTCAAACGAAAAAGTATAGAATTACGATAATAAAAAAGCCTGAGATTTTAACCGTCTCAGGCTTTTTTATTTTAGAATCCTTGATAATTCATATAGTTATTATATATATTGTATCTATATTACATCTAGATTATAATAAATTAAATGATCCGGTTTGAATGGGACGAAAAAAAGAATAGATCGAATCGGAAGAAACACGGTGTCTGGTTTGAGGAAGCCCTACAAGTTTTTGATGATGCGGCTGCTCTACGCTATTACGATCAAGATCACTCTGACGTTGAAGATCGTTTCTTGTTACTGGGCATGAGCGCCTCTAATCGTACATTGGTTGTGGTTTTTTGCGAACGAGAAAGTCCGTCATTGATCCGGATTATATCAGCCAGAAAAGCCACTAAGAAGGAGTTAAAAACTTATGAAGAAGGAATATGATTTTTCTAAAATGAAGGCCGAAAAGAATCCCTACGCTTCTAAAAAGAAGGCTGTTGGAATTAATTTAAGCCATCAAGTAATCGACTATTTTAAGAAACTCTCTATGGATAGCGGCGTCCCTTACCAAAATCTGATCGATATGTACTTGCTCGACTGTGTGAAAAGTAAGAAGAAACTCAAGATGGATTGGGCTGCTTAGCCTGAGTTCCCAAGAAGCAACAAAGAAGCATTCTGAAGCAAACTCACGACATTTCATGAAACATCTTGAAAGATTCACGAGAAGACTGCTTGGCACTCTTCAATGATTATATGTAGTTAGTATTTTTGGATTTTACTTCGTTTTTGCTTTTTGATTCTGATTCGTTTGTTTTTAAATGGAGGAGGGGATGGGATTCGAACCCACGAAAGGTATAACCCTTTACACGCTTTCCAAGCGTGCTCCTTCAACCACTCGGACACCCCTCCAGTTGAAAAAAATGCGGTTCTTGAAAACTAACATCGTTTGAAGGTGGGATCAACCGACTTCTAGATAGGGTCCGACTGAATGGATGACTCTCTGAGTCTTCGTTGCAAAAGCCCGTAAAAATTCATAGGATTCATAAAAGATTCACCGTCATGCTTAAAAACCGATTTGGCCCTCTCATCAAAAGTTTTCTCCTTCATGGCCTCGCGGTGGCGACAGTTGCCATCGTGTTTCATCAACGCTCTTTGATCATCTCCAAAGAGGCGCCCATTCCACTCGAGAGCTTTTCCGGAAGTCAGAAGCCCGCCTTGATGTCGAAGGTTCTGCCGATGACGAAGTCAATAACGGAGTCGACTTCATCGCAGGTCACCCCTTCATCAGTTGATACGGAAAAAGGCTCTGTGAATCCCAATGAGCTTCAAACGTATTTAGCAATGCTCGTGACTCGAATCAATGAGACTAAATCTTATCCCTCGGACGCGAAAAGGCATGATGAGGAGGGTGAGGTGCTCTTGCGGATCGAGATTGCGCCCAGTGGGCAAGTGCTTCAGGTCGAAATTGAAAAAAGCGCTCAGGTAAAAAGTTTGGACGAGTCAGCCTTACAAGCGATTCGCAATCTCGGTCAACTCCCGAAGTTACCCGCCAAGCAAAATGGGCAAGCAATGGATCACTCGCTAGTCCTCCATATCCCTGTGGAATTCCGCTTACGCTAGGTCCGCGATTTCAATGCCCGCCAATCGAGTGAGTTTTGGGTTCACGTGATATTCGCTGAGGAGCTTGATCAACGCCGCTTTAGATTTCAGGCTCTCGGGATGATCAGGACTGGATCGCTTTTCGGCAAGAATCAGTTCGTTCTTCATGGAATGCTCCCAGCCGACCAGTTCCGTTACGGTCACCTGATATCCGAGTGAGCTTAAGTAGAGGGTTCGGATGACATTCGTCAGGTGGCTGCCGAACTCTCTGCGGTGAAGGGGGTGTTTTGCGAGGGGGGAGAGCTCGGCGCCTTTCACTTGATTCAGTTGGCCCGCGATTTCGGCCTGACAACAGGGGACCAAGGCAAAGGCTTTTGCATTTTGCCTGATCCCAAACGCAATTGCATCATCCGTTGCTGTATCGCACGCGTGCAGTGCGCAGACCAAATCAATGGGTTCATCCAGTTTTGCTTCTTCAATCGATGCGGCTAGAAAATGCATTCCATCAAATTGGGAGTCTTCGGCAAGTTTTTTTGATTTTTCAATCAACTCTGACCGCGATTCAATCGAGATCAAGCGGGGTTCGGGGAGGTTTTTTAAGATGAGGTCATAAAGAACAAAGCCGAGATAGGATTTCCCAGCGCCCATATCCACAACCGATATTTTCCCCTGAATTTTTGCGATCTTTTGAATCATCGGTTCCATGAGCTGAGTGAGATGCTGCACCTGTTTCAGTTTTCGTCTGGAGTCTGCATTCAATTTTCCGTCACGGGTAAGGATGTGGAGGGCTTTTAAAAGTTCCACGGATGTTCCACGCCACAGGCTTTCAATCTCTTTGTTCATGATTGTCTTAGATTTTAAATCTAAGATCATCGTTTCGTCCTATTTTTTTTGAAAAATAAAAAAGGGATGATTGACAGTTTCAATAGCTTCGATAACATGGAGCTACATCGGTTGGTATTAACTGGCTTCAAGGACGAGGCAACTAGTACGTAGAATTATCCCTGTCGCAAGACGGGTAGTAAGTGTGGTTGCGGTCGAGGTCCTGTCCAACGGATTGGATAAAGCTTAGCTTGATCGACGGAGTGATCGGTCTGACCCTTTTGCAGGCCCCAGTAGATTCAGTTCTATTGGGGCTTTTTTTTTAGTTTGGGTAACTGAGGGAGAGAATATCGCTAAAATTCCGAGCGCATTCCTCAAGGTCAAGTCCGTAGCCGATCAGGAAATGATCTTCTACTTTGCGTCCAACATATTTCACCGGAACATCTACGAGTCGTTTTTCGGCCTTATCAAGAAGGGTGACGATTTCAAGGGAGTCGGGTTCTGATTGAATCAATCGATCGCGAAGGAACTTTAACGAGCGTCCACTATCGATGATCTCTTCCACGATGATCACGTGTTTACCTCGAATATCGCGAGAGATGTCTTTCAATAGGGTAACGGTGCCTGAGGATTGTTTTCCTTTTCCGTAGCTCGATAGGCGTACGAAATCGATCTCAACATCCATTTTGAGTTCACGCATGAGGTCTGCCATGAATACGAAAGCGCCTTTCAGAACGCCAATCAGCAATACCGTTTTGCCCTGATAGTCCTTGCGAATCTGTTCGGCAAGATTCTGAGTAATAATCCTGATTTCGGCTTCGCTCAGATACTTTTTGAAACGGGCTGAGCCCATTTCATAAGAGTCGTTCTGGTCGTTCATGTAGAAGCAGAGGGTGTCGTTGGAGTGGTGGTCTCTGGTGCTACTGGAGCAACAGGTGCCTTATTTTGCTTCTCAGTTTCAGCAATGCGTTTGAAGTTCGCTTCTTCGATTCCGCTGATGGAATCCTTAAAGTTCTTAATTGCTTTACCCATGGTGAGACCGAGTTCAGGAAGGCGCTTGGGTCCAAAAATGAGGAGAACAACGCCGACAATCAAAATGTGCTCAAATGAAATACCAAACATGGAAGTGTCCTTTTCTGCTAATGAATTCCTAGACTAATTATCTCGATTGAACCGTTGAGTCAACGGGGGTCATTCGAGGATTTCGGTGGAATCGATCTGAGAAAGCGATGACTCGCCGTGTAAGGTCGTGTTTTGAAGAATATCGCCTCGATCGGGAGCCGTTTCACTGTTGGTGATGTCGGTGAGAGCCAAACGCGTACGTCGTTTACCATCCTGCCCACAGATGAAAAATTCAGAGGTTTTTTTGCTCAGCGAATGGGACGGGCTTACGAGGCGATAGCGCTCAGCGGTTGCTCCCTTTAAGTTCGGGAGGATCTCATCCAGGGAGCGTCTCGTTTTTTGAATCACAAGGTAGCTAAAGGGAAGCGATTTTCGATCCAGTCCGGTCATAGCATCCAGTGAGCGCAGGTATGGAGGTCTCCACCAAGACACCTCTTCATGGCACCAATCCTCTTCCTTCGCGAGCGCACCACAGGCTTGGTGTCCGAGGCAAGGGAGAAGGACTTTTAGGCCGACTTCGCCGGATTGAACACGAGCATTTTCCAGAAGGGCTTTTCGGAAGCGGAGGAGTTTTCGAGATTGGAGCTTCATTGCAGGCTCTACAATCACCACAAGTCCCTCTTCTTCTAAGTGTTTGTCGCAAACGTCGACAAAATTCTTAATCAGAGTTTCGGCTGGAAGTTCACTTTCATTCAGAAAGTAACTGGTAACAAATACATGAAACTTCGGAGCTCCTGGGGGAAGCCATGTGCCCGATAAATCTACACGGCGATGGAAGGGGCGTGCACTAATGCCGGCTCCTGCAAAATGTTCGAACCATTTTGTCCCCAGAGAAAGGGCCGCTTTACTTTGCTCAATGAGCGCAAAATTGCCTGTTTTAGGCATTCCGAGTGGCGCATATCGCTCTCCTGCCACCACACCGCAGGCGCCAGAAGCGAGTCCAGCTCCCCACTCAAGACCTCTGAAATCTTGCTCTTGAGAAAAGGGCCACTTGAAGCCCAGTCGGTGGAGCTCACTCCAAACGGAGGCTACCCGAAATAAATTACAGGGCATGAATGAAAGAAAGTAGGCGAGTCGTCTGTTCTTCGCGCTTCCGCCTTCGGTCCAATACGCTTCAGTGTCAATGCCATCCGTTTGACTCCCTTCCGAGCGATTGAAAAGCGCGGAGAGTGTTTTCACGTGAGGAGCAATTGATCGAGTCATGTAACGCTTCGAATCCAGCGATTCCCCCTCCGGGATTAAATGGTTTTGAAGCATGAAGTCAGTCAAAATGGGCTCGAAATGGTCTTTGAATGCATCAACTAGAGCGACTGGAACTCGCATGGATTTGTTTCCTTTTATATAAAGCTTACGATAACCTTGTTAACAAATGAAACTAGGTTTAGCCGATCAAACTGCTCCTCGTCCACCGGCAATTTTGCTCTTGGGTGAGGGGGCCGCAACTCTTCAAATCCGGGATGATCTCATCTCCCTGGGGTTAACCGTATTTTTAGTGGCAGACTTGGGTCTGAGCTCCGTTCAGGCCGAGCTCCCCAAGGTCACGGACCCCGATGCCGGGAACCGCCTTCGCGATATTTTTAATACTTTTAAGGCTCGGGATGAAATTGAGCCCCTCGATCACTTATGGGTCCATCCA
>CAIOKW010000319.1 GCA_903858975.1 Oligoflexia bacterium
AAAATGACTTCAGGAAAAAGGGTCTTCACTTGCTCTTGAACTCCTGTTTTCTCGTTTTTCATCGATATCACCGTGTCGGTTTTATCAAGATTACGAGTCGCATCGAGTACGGTCACGATCGTGTCGTAAGAGGTGGAACTCTTCGGTACCAGAACCACTTTGTTTTCATTTGGAAACTTCTGTTTGATCTTAATGAGCTCTTCGTGGAGCTTCAATACATCCACCGAGCCATCCGCTCGATGAGCAATGTGCGTTTGGGGGATCAAGTCAAAAGGACTCCAAATCAAAGTGTCTTTATCATTGAGCGTAAGAGTGAGCTGCAGCACTTTGTCTTTCAATTGGCTTTGATTGACTTCGCTGCTCACGATCGGGAGCGGAGATTCAATCATGCTGAATGAAAGAAAGGCCATGGTATACAACAAAAACGCGATCATCGTGACCAATGCATCCATCATGGGAATCAGATTGATCTGAACTTCCCGAGGCAGAGTACGGCGTCTGGTGGATGGCCTTTTAAGCATGTTTAGTTTCTACTTCTCAGAAGAGTGTTGAACTTTGCGAGCAGAAAGAAGATCAAGGAGCTTCACACTGTACTCATCAATTTCAGAAACAATTTTAGCTGCTTGAGAAGAGAGGATCGAGTGGAAAAACATCGTGATGATCGCCACAATCAAACCAAATGCAGTCGCAAACATCGCCTCAGAAATACCCACAGAAAGAAGCGCCTGGCGTTGAGCAGGATCAGCATTTCCGAGTGCACCAAAGGAGTGAATGAGACCGGTAATGGTTCCAAAGAGTCCCAATAGGGTAGTTAAGTTTGCAATGGTCGCCAGGTAAGGCAAATTGCGCTCAAGAACAGGAATCACCTCGAGTGAAGCCGCATCGAGTGCGTTTTGAATCTGTTCTTCAGAACGAGACGCTCTCATGAGTCCGGCTTTTACTACTTTAGGAAGGGCTGCTGCTTTCGCTCCGTTACAAACTCGAAGGGCTCCGTCCAGGTCGTTGTTCAGAATGTAGGTCTGAACTTCGGCCATGAAAGACTTTCCATTAATGTTCAATTGCATGAAGAGTCTTACGATCCGTTCAATAATGAAGGTAATCGCAAGAATCATCGTGAACACGATCATGTAGGTTGCAAAACCCCCGTGTTGAAGTCCGGTAAAAATAAAATTTTGAGTAGCTTGAGGTTCCATCCCTGTTCTCCCTATGTCGTTCGCTTAATGCTCGATATAGATTTATTCTAGGGGGGCTTTCCTGAAAGCGCAAAGTAAAAAAGCTAAAAAGGACCGCAGGTTAACTACTCAAATCAGACTAGAGGTGCTTTTCGATCGTGCTGATAAAGCTATCTTTAGGCTGGTTGCCCACTAATTGGTCCACAATTTGGCCGCCTTTCAGCACGAGAACAGTAGGGATCCCGCGAATACGAAAGCGCTGCGCCGAGTCAGGATTTTCATCCACGTTCAATTTATAAACTTTTACTTTTCCAGCGTACTGGTCTGCAAGCGCGTCAATCGTTGGGCCGAGGGCCTTACAAGGGCCGCACCATTCTGCCCAAAAATCAACTAAAGTCAGCTCGTTTTGCTTGAGGACTTCAGATTCGAGATTTGTATCGCTTGCTACTAAAACATTTTTTGAATTCGCCATGATTTTATCGTACCACTGAATGGCAGAAGTTCCAATAGAAGCACTCAATGAAGGAATTGAAAATACCGATGGATTCGATCCGAAATTACGTAAAAGGCACCTTTGAAGAATCCCTGAACGCAAAGAAGCGTTTCCTGGATGAAAATTTAGATCATGTGATCAAGGCTTGCGAGATGATTGCAGGCTCAATGAAGTCTGGGCACAAGCTGATGATTTGTGGAAACGGCGGATCTGCGGCCGATGCTCAACATATGGCTGCAGAGATGATCGGTCGAATGTTAATTGAGCGAAATCCGCTTCCCGCGTTGGCATTGACTACGGATACTTCCAATTTAACAGCCATTGCGAATGACTATTCGTTTGATGCTGTTTTTGAGAAACAAGTTCAGGGCCTAGGAAATTCAGGTGATGTGCTTCTCGCGATTTCAACCTCAGGAAACTCTAAGAACGTGATCCGAGCGGTCCAGGCTGCAAAACAAAAGAACATGAAAGTGATTTCCATGACCGGCGGAACTGGCGGTCAATTGAAAGATCTTTCCGATATTAACTTGAACGTTGCTGAGGGCAAAAACTCGAGCCGTGTTCAAGAAACACACATCTTTATTGTTCACTCGCTTGTAGATGTAATTGATCGATTCTTTTTAAAAGGATAGATCCACTTGAAATACGCGGGATTGAAATCAAGACTCTTTGCTAAATTCATTGATCTCCTTTTTGTCCTTACTCTGGGTTTAGCTTTGCCAAAAGGAGTGGGTTCAATCTTAGGGTTTTTCTATTCACTGGTTGCAGATGGATTACCCGTAAAAGCACTTCAAGGTCAGAGTCTCGGTAAAAAGTTTGTGGGAATCTGTGTGATGGATCAGAACGAACGTCCAGCCCAGCTCAAAACGTCTGTTATTCGAAATATCCCGGTGGGTCTCGTAACTTTTCTGATGATCATTCCTTTTTGGGGTTGGATCCTGAGTCTCTTGGTTGGTATTCCGTTGGGTTTAATTGAACTGAGTTTGATCGCGAGAGCTGCGCGGCACCAGCGCCTCGGTGATGTGATGGCCGACAGTCTCGTTTACGAAAAGAAATCTTCATGAAATCCTCATACAATACGCTTTATTTGATCGACATTAGCTCTTTTATCTTCCGTGCCTTTTATGCAGTCCGAGAGCTCACAGCGCCAGATGGGACTCCTGTCAATGCAGTCTACGGAGTCGCTTCAATGCTCGGTCGCTTGATGGATGAGGCTGACCCTCGATACTTAGCAGTCGTCTATGACTCGAAAGAACCGTCCTTTCGAAAAATCAAATATCCAGAATATAAAGCAAACCGTTCCGCTCCACCTGAGATGCTGCTTCCTCAGTTTGACCTGATTGAAAAACTGGTTCAGGTCATGGGGATCCCATCCTTTCGCCAGAGTGGCGTTGAGGCCGATGATTTGATTGCAACACTCGACAAAACTTGGGTGGAAAGCGATCCTCGCCATCGTGTGGTTGTGGTTTCAGGCGACAAGGATTTGATGGCTCTAGTGGATTCAAAGACCCAGCTTTGGGATACCATGAAGGATCAACATTTCACTCCTCATGAGGTGATCGAAAAATTTGGAGTGAATCCAAACCAAATTCGCGACTATTTGGCGATGGTTGGAGATTCTTCCGATAACATTCCTGGAATAACAGGTATTGGCCCCAAGGGAGCTGAGATACTTCTAAAAGACTTTGGAACCCTCGAAGGAGTGATTCAGGCTGCAAAAGAAGGCAAAATTAAGGGTAAAAAGGGAGAGATGATCGTCGAAGGGGAAGCGGATGCTCTTCTTTCCCAAGACCTGGCGACCCTGAAGCAAGACATCCCGCTTGAAATCTCAGTGGAGAGTGCTCGATTTGATTTTCGAGTGACCCAGCCGCTGCTTGATTTTTTCAAACACTACAATTTCAAGTCCCTCTTTTCAAAATACTCATCTTTAGGTTCAGCGCAAGATGCTCCTCCAGTGGAGGCCATGGGCAGTGATGTGGTGGAGCCGGTCGCAAGTCATCATTCAAGCCCTCGCAGGGATCTTAGTTTTCAAACGGTCAGCACTGAGCAGGAATTAGAAGACTTATTAAAACTCATTCACGAAACGAAGCGTATTGCATTTGATACTGAGACGACCTCACTTAATCCCAGAACTGCTAGATTAGTCGGGATCGCCATTTCAGTCGATGATCACTCAGGATACTATATTCCGGTTGGTCATGATCTGAAACTGGATTCAAAAATTCCTCAGCTCGACGAAGCGTATGTCATACAAAAACTCAGGCCTTATTTGGAGTCATCTGATTATAAGAAAATCGGCCAAAACTTAAAATATGACGTTCGGGTGATGCACGCTCAGGGCGTGACATTAAGAGGGCTCGAAGCGGATACCATGGTTGCCGCTTATGCGCTGGATTCCAGTGGTCGCCATAACCTCGATTTCTTGGCGAAGAAATATTTGAATTACGACATGAAGACTTATGAAGAAGTCACCGGCAAAGGTGCCGCGCAGATTAATTTTTCAGAAGTCTCCATTGAAGATGCGACTCGCTATTCAGCGGAAGACGCGTGGGCCGCATTTGCGCTTTGGGAAAAGCTAAAACCAGAGATCAAGAAGTCGGGGGTAGAAAAGCTTTTTTACGAAGTGGATCTACCGATGGTTGAGGTGGTCGCGGATATGGAAGATGCGGGCATCAAAGTAGATGTTCCTTTTTTAAAAAAGCTTGAGGGTGTTTTTGAGAAAGAGCTTCATGAGATCGAGAAAAAAGTACTTAGCTTCTCAAAAAATCCAAGCCTCAATCTGAACTCACCAAAACAATTGGCTGGATTTCT
>CAIOKW010000320.1 GCA_903858975.1 Oligoflexia bacterium
ATCACTTCAGCTTTTTCCTGAGTCGGAACACAAACATCTTCTTTGAGTAATTTGACTCTCTTTTTTTGCTCGGGTTTTAATTTTTTATAGGAATTTTTCATCCCGTAGTCGAGCGGTTCTGGATCCAGATCTACGCCAACGGCTGTACGCTTCGCGTGCGATTTAACCCACTCACACGAAATCATGAAGGTTCCACAAAAGTCTTCTCTTAATTTGAGCGCTTCTTTTCTACGAATATCAAAAAACATTCGCTCAAAAATTCGTACATGCTCTTCTGGAGTCTGAACCGAATTTTCGTAGTGCTTATACTTATTAAATAGCGTCTTAATTGCCTTACTCATAAATTAGCTCCGCTTCACTTTCAAGGAGAGGGTCAGAACAAATTCGGCCACGGGCTCATCTCCAAATTTACTCGGTACAGTGGCGACTACGGGAACCGGTAGATCGACTCGTTCACCTGTATGATATGCCTTATTGACGGCCTCTTGGATCGCTAGACCCACATCGCAAGTAAATAGCGTTGTCCCTTCTGGGCGTTTCAAAAAATTGGCTTGAAAATCTTTAAAAATGAGTGAACCTTTTGCACCCTTCAACTCACGAAGTAACTTTGCGGCGATTAAGCCACCTGCCGCATCAGCACCCACACACAAAGCCCCAAAGTACATCGAGCCCAAGTGGTTCTTATTAAATCTCCGAAATGGGAGTGAGATGACACATTTTTCTGAACTCAAAGATACGACTGAAACCCCGGATGCAAAAAGCATCGGAATTTTTGCGAATGAAAACGCCCGAAGAAAGATCGTGTCCTTGATTGAAATTGCCATCTCAAGATTATAGCGAAGGAAAGCTTCAGTTTCTAGATAAAAGACATTACTTCAACTGGCATTTTGGAGCACGATTCTCTGCGATCGCCGCCCTATAATCTTCCATATGCTCACCTGCGTGAGACTGAAGGGCATTCATTCGATTTTCGCTGGATGGATGAGTCGACGCCCACTCTGGGGGCGCATTCCCTGCCGCAAGCTTCATATTTTTCCATAGTTCTACACTTTGATACGGATCAAATCCAGCCTTCGCCATGAGATCAAGGCCAATCAGATCCGCCTCACTCTCGTGGGCCCGACTAAACGGCAAGAGCGCGCCAAATTGCAGCCCCACCCCAAGCCCTCCCATAAGTAACTTCTTTTTCTCTGGATCCATTTTGCTGGTACTCAGTTCTGCGACACCAATGAGAAGCGAAGCTAATTCACTTTCCGAAACTCTTTCGTTCCCATGCTGGGCAATCACGTGTCCCACCTCATGACCTAGTACTGCAGCCAATTGATCTTGGGTTTTGGCTACGGGCAAAATTCCCGTATGAACCCCAATTTTACCACCGGGCAGTGCAAAGGCGTTTGCCGTGGCATCTTTAAACACGACGATTTCCCAATTCTTCACATCGAGAGATCCTCTTGCTGCAAGCGTTATAGAATGCGCAATACAGTTTACATACGCATTGATTTTGGGATCATATTCGATCGGAGTCTTTTTCTTGAGCTCCTCAAAAGACTGAGCGCCCATATTATTCATCGTGCCCTGCCCTACCAACAAAACGCGTTTTCTTCCAAGCGGTGAGGTAGAACAAGAAACCAATCCCATCACGATCAAAATGCTCATTATTTTTTTCATTCGTTTCCTCGAATCAATTCATGAAAGTCACGGCGAAGCTTGCGAATCCTGAGATCATCACGATGGGGATGCACTCGATTGGTAAGCAAGACTGCATAGTCCCCACTATCAAGATCCATCCAAAGCGAAGTCCCGGTAAATCCAAGGTGTCCAATCGTATGCG
>CAIOKW010000321.1 GCA_903858975.1 Oligoflexia bacterium
AGGTTCTTCTGATTGATTTCGATCCTCAAGGAAACGCCTCCTCTGCGGTGGGTATGGCACCTAAGATGGATGACTCCGCTCCCACGATCTATAACGCCCTATTAGGAGAGGTACCACTTTCAGAGGCAATCATTGAGACCGGCATTGATCATCTTTCTCTCGCGCCAGCGAACCCGCATCTTGCAGGGGCAGAGATTGAACTCGTTGGAACTTTCGCTCGTGAAGGAAAATTGAGATCGGCGCTATCTGAGGTGAAGCACCGTTATGACTATATCTTTATCGACTGCCCTCCGACACTTGGTCTTCTTACAGTGAATGCATTGACTGCCGCTGATTCAGTAATTGTTCCGTTGCAAGCCGAGTATTTTGCTCTTGAGGGCCTTGGTCAACTCATGACCACAATTGGACTCATCAGACAAAGTGTAAATCCAAGCCTTGAGATTGAGGGGATTGCTCTTACGATGTTTAATTCTCAACTCAAGCTAAGTCACGAGATCGAAGCTGAAGTTAGATCGCACTTCGGTGAGCAAGTGTTCAAAACGGTCATCCCGCGAAATATTAAACTAAGCGAGTGTACTTCGTTTGGTAAGCCCATCGTTCTCTATGATGTGAACTCAAAGGGCTGCATTGCTTACCTTGATCTCGCCCGCGAAGTTCTAGCAAAATCAAAATCAGCAAAAGTTCAAAACACTCTTTCAAATCCACCAGAATTAGGAGCCTAAGAAATGAGCACACCACAAACGAAGTCAGTATTAGGAAAAGGTTTGGCATCACTTCTTCCTCCGGTGGGAGCCACTGCGGCTCCTCAGGGTAATCAAGCAAATGGAGCTCAGGCCTCTGTTCTTTTGAATTCGGCACCTCTCGGAAGACCTCTGGTTAATCCATCCGAACAACCCGGTCTTAATCGCGATCGCCATCCTGGCATTGCTGTTCTTGATATTCATGAAATTAAGGCAAACGAGTTTCAGCCGCGCCGAGAGTTTGATCAAGGCGCGCTCGAGGAACTCGCACAATCTATTCGTGAGAACGGACTGATTCAACCGCTCGTAGTCAGAAAAACTGCGGAAGGATACGAACTCATTGCCGGTGAACGCCGACTTCGCGCGAGTAAAATAGCGGGTCTTAAAATGGTTCCAGTAGTGATTCGCAAAAGTACAGATCGCGAATCTCTTGAATTGGCCATCGTTGAAAACATTCAGCGAGAAGATTTAAATTGTGTTGATGAAGGCCTTGCTTACTTTCAACTCATGCAGGAGTTTCAACTCTCGCAAGAAGAGCTTGCGAAGAGAATGGGTAAAGATCGTGCGACCATTGCAAACGCACTTCGAATTTTAAAACTTTCTGATTTTATCCTCGTGGAACTCAAAAAAGGCAATCTCTCTAGAGGACACGCCAAGGCACTCCTCTCGGTAGAGGATATGTCAGATCGCGAAAAGCTCGCAAAAGAGGTCCTTGAAAAGGGAATGAGTGTTCGACAAACGGAAAAGTCTGCTCAAGAAAAAAAGGCGGCGCAAATGCCAAAGTCGGGAACTATAAGTTCTCCGGCGAGCTCACCAAATAAGATTGATCCAGAGCTCGTGAAGTTGACCCAAGACCTTACTCGCCGCTACATGTCGAAAGTGGACATCAAGGGAACTCAGAAGTCTGGACAAATTGTGATTCAATTTTCTTCCAAAGATGAGTTGGCTCGAGTGTTTGCTCGACTCATGGGTGAATAGATCATGAACTATCGTCTCGAAGACTTTCTTGCCCCGGAAGTTGTTTCCACTCAGATTACCGGAGTGTTAGAGTCGGCCGTTGAGTTCCATGGAACTCTGGCCTACAGTGGGTGTTTTCATGTTAATGGGGTGGTTCATGGAAAAATAACCACTCCCGACATGTTGGTAATCGGTGAAACAGGCCGCGTTACGGGAGAGATCTTTGCTGGGGTCGTCATTATCTTTGGAAAAGTAGAGGCCACCATCGAGGCAAAGTACCGAGTAGAAATTCGGAGGCCCGCGGTCTTTAAGGGCGAGATGAGCACGCCCAGCCTCAAGGTCGAAGACGGAGTCATTTTCGAAGGCACCAACAAAATGCTATAACAAGCTTGACCATAATTCAGGCTACATGATACCCAATGGGTCAACTTAAAACCCAACCAATTGGAAAAAGCTCAATCAAAAAGGGCGGATAGACATGAGCCAAATTCTCGAGCAGCTTGAGATTAATAATACGTTCTTTTATCAATTCATTCTCTTTGGAGTGTTCTTTTTTGTACTCTCCGAGCTGTATTTGAAGCCATTTCAAAAGCTAATTGAAAAAAGAAATCATAAACTTACCGATGACGTTCAAAGTTCGGCAGAGATGATGAAAAACATCGAGTCTCGCTTGGCTGAATACGAAAAAGCTATTGCTGCTGCACGATTAGAAGCTAGCAAGGGCTTTGATCAGGCCATGAACGAACTTCGCGCCAAAGAAGATGCAGCCATCAATCAAATTAAAGATGAGCTGAAGAAAGATTATCTGAAAGCAGCAAATGAGCTTCAAGAAGAGAAGCTCAAAGTAGAGTCTGAGCTTAAGCTTCAGATCAATTCAATTTCAGATTCAGTAGTACAAAAAATTTTAGCGGGGAAATAACAGAATGTTAAAACTCATTCTTCCGGCCATTCACTTATTTGGACTCATTGGTTTTATTGTTTATAAGACAAAGACACCATTCTTCCAATTCATGAAGGATCGTCAAAAAGACATTTTTGAAGGTCTCAATAAATCTGCGAAACAAGCCGCAGATGCGGCCAGCCGCAAAAAAGAAATTGAATTAAAGCTGTCTTCGCTCGAGTCAGAGAAGAGTGCAATTGCTTCTGAGTGGAAGCAAAAAGAAGCGGCTCACGCGGCAGCTCTCAAAGACAGCTCTGTGCGAATTATTGCCCAAATGAGAGCCGAATCTGAGCAAAACAAAAAAGCAATGGCTGCTTCATTGGGTGCCGAAACAATGGCTGGCTTTAAGAAGGCGGTTCTTGCTCAGGCTCAAGCTAAAATTTCTCAATCTTTAAATGCAGAAACACATCAGAAGTTGAATGAACGCTTCTTGAGTGATGTGGCAAGCGGAATGGAGGCGTAATGAAAGCAGTTCGTTTATACGCTCAGGTTTTAGTGGATGTAGCGGTGGCTCCAGGTTCAAACATTGAACTGGGTAAAGTCATGCAAGAGTTGTCTGAATTCTCTAAGATGTTTGCCGAAAGTCCAATGTTTGGTCGCGTTTTTGAAAGTCCAGCTATTGGCGAAGACGAGAAACAAAAAGTATTGGGAGAGTTTTCTAGCAAAATGAATCTCTCTGTCACGGCTGCTCGTTTTTTATCTATTTTGACCAAGCGAGGAAGAATGAAGCTTCTTCCCGAAATTCTTAAAGAAGCAGAAGTAATTGAAATTGAAAAAAGAGGCGGACTCATTGGCGAAATCGTCAGCGCGATCCCTCTGGATGGATCCATTGTAAGTGGAATTTCAGAAGCGCTTTCTAAGCGTTTGAAGAAGCCAGTTCAATTGAAGCAGAAGTTAGACACTGCTTTGATCGCTGGTATGCGTGTGACGTTGAGTGGTGTGACTTACGACGGAACCGTTAAGGGCAAACTAGAAAAATTATCAGGTCTTATTTAATCTAAGGAGAAAAACATGAGCTTAAAAGCTAACGAAATCGCAGAAGTTCTCAAGAGTCAACTCGCTAACCTAGATAGCAAACTCGATGTTTCAGAAACTGGAACCGTGCTTACCGTGGGTGATGGAGTTGCAAAAATCTATGGCCTTGAAAAAGCAATGGCC
>CAIOKW010000322.1 GCA_903858975.1 Oligoflexia bacterium
AAAACCAGCCCCTGGATTAATCGCAATCATCCCATTGGTTTTTCCGGATGATTTGGCACGTTCCCACTCTTCACTCCAAGGAGGAAGTACTCTCAGATTTTCGTCCACATCAATTCCGGTAAACGCAGCCTTCCAGGTCGCATTCCAGTCTTGCTCTTCTTCTGCTTTCAGTTGCGGAGCGGTTCGAAATTGATATTCGGAAATCAGCCAGTCGATCGCGAGATTCCCTGACTTTTCGTCTTTAAAATAGGCAATCACCTTGAGTCTCTGCTCTTGAGATACCCAGTCGCGCTCATGTGGCGCCATACCCTCGTCCAAGACCCATGACTCGGTTTCATATCCCCGCTCATGTGCCTCTTCAGAAAGCATCACACCTTCCGTGAGACCATAAAATGCAGACTCACCGGTAGAAGAATCAACTAAATCCGAACAATAGTCATTAAAGCGCGCAAGAACATCTTCCCGTGTGTGGGTCGCTGGAGCCGCTTGCTTGCCGAGTGACACTTGAGCATCAAGCTCAAACGACAAAGCGTAAATCATGACTCTGAACCATCACCCTGACGAACCGGAGCCTCAAATTCGGGCGCCTGAACGTTTCCAATCGCATCCGGATTACGATTGTTCCCTTGAGCCATCATATTACCCTGTGGACGAAAGCGATTCCCTTGCGCTCCACCTTGATTACCCCCGCGATTGTTTTGATTCCGATTGCGGTTATTGTTTTGGTTCCGATTACGGTTGTTATTTTGGTTTTGATTTTGATTCTGATTACGGAAGTTCTGGCCCCTTGGGTTGCGATTATTTCCGCCCTGCCCTTGAGCCGCATTATTACTTCCAAGGCTCGCAATCGCTGCATCCTGAGCGGCTTGAGCGCGAAGATAAGCAAGCTGATCTTCATCATCCATATCACTAAAGTTTTGGGTCGCTATCGGCGCTTTCGGTTTAGGTGCATCAAAATTCGGCTGACGATCTTCATCCAGAACTTGAACATCACTTGTTTGAGCTTCGCCTTCTACCGCTTGATTCCCTTTTTCTTCACTTCGAACCACCGGAGTAATGGTTGCAGCACGTGCCGTAATAAAGGCGCCACTTGGCTTCACCGCAGGAGGCTGAGGCGCATTGTTTCTGGGCGCCGGAGGAGCCGATGATTCATCTTCTGAATCTGAGCGATCACGCTCAATCATTTTCGGCGATGATTGCTCATTGCGACGCTGCTTGCCCTTTTCCTTACGTTCAGAACGCTCTCGCTCCATTCGCAATTGTCGTGCAATGTCTTGGCTCTGCTTCTTCCCTTGCATGCGGTCTGAAACCACTTCGAATTGCTCCGAATGGAACTCAAGAATCGTTTGAAGGTAAACTGATTTATTGTAGCGTCGTTCTAATTGATCAAGCGCCTCACGAAGTTCAATCGCTAGAATGTTAATCACAGCTTCATGTGCTGAAACGAGAATTTTCTTCGCTTCACGATCGACACTCAGGCGTTCAATCTCACGAAGGATCTCGTATGCAACGGTTTGATTGGTCTTCGTATACCCTCTGCCTTCGCAATGAGAACAAGGCTCACACAAAGAACGCACGAGCGTATCGCGAGTCCGTTTACGAGTCATTTCAACCAGACCTAATTCAGAAATCTTCTGAATGGTCGGTCGAGCGCGGTCTTTTTTGAGCGCTTCATCCAATGCACGATAAACGCGCATCTTGTTGTCTTCGCGCTCCATGTCGATGAAATCGACAATGATGATCCCACCACAGTTTCTGAGGCGAAGTTGATAGGCGATTTCTTCAGCAGCTTCTAAGTTAGTTTTCAGGATCGTATCTTCAAGGTTTTTCTTACCGACGAAACGACCGGTGTTGACGTCGATTGCAACCAAGGCTTCTGCTTGATCGATCACAATGTAACCACCACTCTTCAGCCACACTCGGCGCTCCAAAGAACGGGTCAATTCGCTTGAAAGCCCATAAGCATCAAATACAGGAATATCACCCTGATAAAGCTCGATCTTTTCAATCAACGCTGGCATGAAACGCTCAGCAAATGCGATCAATTCATTGTAGTGATAGCGAGTATCAACAATAATCCTGTCGATATCTTCATTCACCCAGTCACGGATCGCACGAAGGGTAGAATTTAAATCTTCATACACGAGTGATGGAGCAGAAACGTCATCTGCACGAGTGCGGATTTCGCCCCAAAGTTTTGAAAGATAATCAATATCTTGCTTAATCCAAGACTCAGGGTCTTTTCCGCCGCTCGCGGTACGAACGATGAAACCCATCTTACGAGGACGATTCTTTTCAACGAAATCACGAAGGCGACGACGTTCATCATCACGCTCAATACGGCGACTCACTCCTACGTGATCAATCGAAGGCATACACACTAAGTGACGCCCCGGAAGACTCACATGACAAGTCAATCGAGCCCCTTTAGTCGCAATAGGATCTTTCGCGATCTGAACAATTACTTCTTGGCCTTCCTTTAAAAGGTCAGAAATATTGGCTTGAGCGCGGGGCCGAATATTTTTAGATTTAATTCTACGATCGCGTCCGCGTTGCTCGCGGAATTCAGGGCGCGCTTTACGGCCTTTGGCTTGCCCTTGAGGACCCTGAGCTTCGCCCGCCATTGCAGCACGGTCGCTTTCAACATTACCCACTTCATTGAGGCTTTCATTGACAGAGTCTGGAATGTGCGTTGGATCTTCGTGAGATTCACCGGCTGCGAATTGAGCGCGAGGTTTTCCATCTGCACCTTTGCCGCCACGACGACTGCGGTTACGATTGCGTCCGCGACGTCCACGACGTTGCTGCTGATCAGCTAAACCTTCAAGACCTCCAGCAGGAGCTACTCCCTCAGAAGCGGCGCCTTCTAAAGCCTCCACTCCTTCTGTACCTTCAGCCCCTTCTGGTGAAGATTCTTCAGAAGAATCTTCGTCCATCTCGTCCGAGCCCTCTGAGTCTTCTGACTCTTCTGAGCCTTCCAGATCTTCGTCTTCTTCAGTCTCTTCGCTGACTACCGCGGTTTCAGTTTCAGAATAGGACTCACGGGTCGCCTCGGCAAAACGAGGATCATGATTCACATTCTGGAACTCACCTGTTGCTTCATCTTGAACTTGCTCAAGATGCTCAGAGGCTTGCGCCTCAAGAGTCGCGTTATCCATTCCCTCTTCGGAACTTCCCGCTTCTAAAACCGTTTCGAAGATCTGACCTTCTTCGTCTTGGGACATCTCTTCAAATTCTTCACCCGAAACTTCGGTCTCCTCACCCATTACTTTTGGGTGAACATAAATGTCATCGACATAAAGAAAGGCTGCCTTATCGAGACCTACGTCTACGAAAGCGGCTTGCATCCCCGGAAGGACGCGAGTCACACGACCCTTGTAAATATTCCCGACAATCCCTTTGTCACTTTGTCTTTCAATTAAGAGTTCTTGGATCCTGCCCTCTTCCATCAGAGCGATTCTTACTTCTGGAAGGCTTGCATTAATAATGAGTTCTTTTGCCATACGCACCTCGCGTCATCCGCTTTAAGCGGGATTGTTATAGGCAAGAGAAGAAAGAATGGACGATTAAATCAGTGAGTTCGCCTCGACTAAGTGGCTCGAAAGCAACCCTGCTGAACCGTGAGGAAGACTCTTTAGCTCCGCTCGGTTCAAGGATAATTTTTTTTCATTTCGAACTTTAATCATGGAGTGCCTGAAACTTTTACTGAATCAATTCGTCTTAAGTTCTTGCGAAGATTCTTCTTTTCTTGCTTGTTGTTTTACTTGTTTTTGCCTGAGCAGGAGGAGGTCATCTCTTCAAATGCTTTGTCTTATTCTCCAAGACTCGGGCAATTCCCAATATTTTTAATAAATCTTTTGCCTATTCTTCACTTAGGCCTGAGATCAGAGTATAGCATGGTAATCAGAACATCAATCCCAAAAAAAGGCGTTTATGACTCACCCCTCTCTTAGCCCAACTGACCTCGCTCAAAAGATTGACCACACCCTTTTAAAGTCCACCCTCACTCTCACGGAACTTGAAAAGCTTTGTCGTGAGGCGTTAGAATTCCAATTCAAAACCGTCTGCATCCCACCCACTTGGGTGAAAGATGGGGTCAAACTTCTTCAGGGAAGTCGAGTCGGTACGATCACGGTAGTGGGGTTCCCTCTTGGGTATTCGGATGCCGCGTCAAAAGCTCTCGAAGCAAGAATTGCAATCGAGCAAGGCGCTAGCGAGATCGACATGGTCCTTAACGTGAGCTTCTTGAAAAATGCGCGCTATACCGAACTCGAGGCGGATGTTGCGACCGTAGCCCACGCGTGTGGCCCCATTCCTCTCAAAGTGATCATCGAGACTGCCTACCTGACGGATGACGAAAAGGTAAAGGCGGCCCTGATCGCTGAAAAGGCCGGCGCTCAATTTGTGAAAACTTCCACCGGATTCGCAACCGGG
Organism: Oligoflexia bacterium; assembly: GCA_903858975.1. Lineage (GTDB taxonomy): Bacteria > Bdellovibrionota > UBA1018 > UBA1018 > CAIMNF01 > CAIMNF01. The sequence goes on from CAIOKW010000322.1 coordinate 4,435, forward strand.
GTCCCAGTCACGGGCGCAACGCTTGCCGATATTGAACTTTTGAGGAAGACTTTAAAGCCCGAAACTAAAATCAAAGCCTCCGGCGGAGTTCGGGATCTCGCCATGGCTTATGATTTGATCCGCGCAGGTGCTGATCGCTTAGGCACCTCAAGTGGAGTTTCGATTTTGGCTGGATTAAAAGTAGACGGAGGATATTAAGATGAAGAGAGTGTTTTGGATTGTCATGGATGGCGTAGGCGTAGGCCAAGCTCCTGATGCAAAAGCATTTGGAGACCTAGGAGCAAACACACTCTCCAATCTTTCGAGCGCAATTTTAAAACTCCGTGGAAGCCCACTTCAAATTCCAAACCTATTAAAACTCGGCATCCACCAAGTCACTCCAGTTGCGGGCACCACCGCTCCTTCTGAAGTCTTAGGAGGCTATGGGAAATGCAATGAGCGTTCATCCGGTAAAGACACAACCTCCGGGCACTGGGAAATGGCAGGACTGGTTGTCTCTGAAGCATTTCCTGTTTATGAGCAAGGATTCCCTGATGCGATCATCGACCGATGGGTGAAAGAAAATCACCTCCCGGGCATTCTCGGCAATAAGGCCGCCAGCGGAACCACCATCATCGAAGAACTCGGCATGGAGCACATTTTAAGTGGAAAACCGATTCTCTACACCTCAGCCGACAGTGTCTGGCAGGTGGCTGCACACGAAGAATTTTTTGGACTCGATCGACTCCTCACCATTTGTAAATCAGCACGTAAGATCTGTGATGAATTGAACCTCGGACGAGTCATTGCGCGCCCATTTATTGGTGATCCTAGAAAAGGCATTCCTTTTAAGCGCACTTATAATCGAAAAGATTACGCTCAACTTCCTTTTGGCAAAACCATCTTAGATGACCTATGTGAAGCAAAAATCCCCGTCATTGGTGTTGGGAAAATATCGAATATTTTTGCAGGAGTTGGGGTCCCTGAAAATATCGACACAAAAGGAAATACCGACGGACTTCGCGTCATCCTCGACTGTATCAAAAACAAACCGACAGGCCTGATCTACGTCAACTTGATTGATTTTGACATGCTCTACGGGCATCGAAGAGACATCCCGGGGTTCGCGGCCGCGCTTGAAGAGTTCGATCGAACACTCGGAACCCTCATGGACGAAATGCATGAAGATGATCTGGTCATGCTCACCGCTGATCACGGAAACGATCCTACATTTCCCGGAAGCGATCACACGCGCGAGTGCGTGCCCGTCATTACTTATTCAAAATCAGGCAAACAGAACGTCAATCTCGGAGTTCGTGATTCTTTCGCGGACATGGGCGCAACGATTTTTGAGGCATTGACTGGAAATCCTCATACTTCTGGCAAAAGCTTTTTAAACCTCATCAACTGAAAGAATTTTATGAACGCAAATCTCTCTATCCCTGAACTCATTCAAAAGAAACGCAACAACATTCCCCTCACCGCAGGCGAGATCAAGCAATTGATTACGGGCACTGTAAACAAAGAAATTCCAGACTATCAGTTGAGCGCTTTTCTCATGGCCACTTACTTCACTGGCATGACCTTCGACGAAACAGCGAATCTGACTCGTGCCATGGTGGAGTCCGGAGAGATGTATGACCTTTCCAAAATTAAAGGCGCAAAAGTTGACAAACACTCCACCGGTGGAATCGGCGATAAAGTTTCAATTATCCTAGCTCCCCTTGCAGCCGCCTGTGGCCTCAAAGTACCCATGATGGCAGGACGCGGACTTGGCCACACCGGGGGAACCATTGATAAACTGGAGGCCATTCCCGGATACAAAGTGATTCTCTCAAAAGAAGAGTTCACAAAAATTCTAAATGATGTCGGCTGCGCGATTATTTCACAGAGTGAGAAAATCGCTCCTGCGGATCGAATTTTTTATGCTTTGAGAGATGTGACGGCAACGATTGAATGCATTCCTCTGATTACCTCTTCTATTCTTTCCAAAAAAATAGCCGAGGGCGCAAACGGTCTAGTGATGGACATTAAAGTGGGCAATGGTGCCTTCATGAAAAAGAAAACAGAAGCCATGGCTCTTGCCAAGACTTTGAGAGCCGTTGCAAAGCGCTCGAAAGTCGAGCTCCGTGCTACACTTTCTAACATGGATCAACCGCTTGGTTATTCTGCAGGAAATGCACTTGAGATCTATGAGTGTATAGAAATCATGAAAAATGAAGATATGAATCCTTATTCATTGAGCTCCGCTGATCTGAAGGAACTGACGATTCACCTTTGCGCTCAAATGCTGGAAGTCGGAAAAGCCGTGAAAAGCTATGCTGAAGGGAGAAAGCTCGCAACCCTGAAGCTTAATGATGGGTCGGCTTGGAAAAAATTTAAAGAAATGGTGAAAGCGCAAGGCGGAGATGTCACCACTCTGGATGAGCCGTGGCGCTATATGAAAGCTGATAAAGTCATCGAAATCAAGTGCAAGAAAAAGGGATATGTAACCGAAATGAATTCGGAAGGAATTGGCCGCCTACTCATTCAACTCGGGGGCGGACGCAATAAAGTGGGTGAACCCATTGATCACTCTGTTGGCTTATTTTTTCATAAAAAACTAGGTTCACTCGTGAAATCTGAGGACACCCTGATCACCGTAT
>CAIOKW010000323.1 GCA_903858975.1 Oligoflexia bacterium
TGCCTGGGAGGGCACAAGCAACTTCATTTGAGGGTAGCTCGCCTGAAAAACAGCTTGAAAAGTAAACGGGGAGTTCCCTGCGTCCGGAGTAAAACTCACATTCAATCCAGGCGCACCTAAACGCCTGACCTCATCGTCGGCATTCAAAAGCGTGTAGTCTTTCGCGGTGAAGTAATCCGTGGGATTCACCCCATCTGATTTTCCCCAAGGAATGATCTGTTGTCCTGCCCTGATCTCGGTTCCATTGGTCAGATAGGACAGATAGCCCTCTCGAACACTCGCATTAAAGCTAGAGGTCTCAGGATGATTGATATCTCGATAAAAAGCATCAAATTGAGTAATCAGTCTTCCACCGAAATGCTCAGTGAACTGAGAATTCAAATCGAGCCATGAGGAGATCGAGGATTGCTCGAGGCTGCCGGCTTCTTTTCCATTGGTCAGTACGTATTGGTCGGTATAGATTCGCCCATTCACCTGAAAGGGGATCGAGGCAGTGCCCTTGCTTAAGGAGCCTGAGGGTTCAGCTGTCGCGCTAAGCGAGACCAGAAAGAGAATGGAAGTAAAAATCCCTATTCTGTTCATCAGTTCACTTTTTGTAGATTCTGCTGGGTAAATACAGAGCTTGGAATACCACCATTGGCTTTAACTTTAGAAAACTCAAGCCGGGTGAAGTCGTGACTCTTTAGATTGTTGATCGTGAGGAAGTGGGCGAGCCACTTCTTGTTTTTAGCATCAATGATCTTCACTTGAGAGGCTTCCAGGCGCTTAAAGAGCTCCCCCTCAAGATTGTAATACTCACCCTTCACGGCCATAAAGTTATCTTGTCTCACCCAGACCATAGATTTGCTGTAGCCCGTGCGCTCCCGAATATCATCACTGGATGGAATGGCTTCAATGACCGAGCACTTAAATTGAGCATGTTCTGATCCTGGGCATTTTTCATCCCGAAGGGTCTTGTATTGATAGTCATCCACATGGGGGGTCGCGATATCAGAGTAACTAAACACAGATCCCATGAAGCTTCCGCTTTGCTGTTGGCTCTCTACGCGTCTGGTTTTTTTGAAGTTCGGAAGGTAGAGGAGGACGTCGTTTTTACCGTTCGCATTTTCGATGATCAGAATTCCTTCATTTCTTACTTCAGCAGGTGAGTGGAAGCGAGTCAGGGTGCTGTTGTGAATTCCATCCGCTTGGACCTTACGCCAAAACGTAAACTCCTTCAATTTCTCACTTTTGTCGGCATCGTTTCCGCTGGTCAGTTTGGCATGAGACTCGAATTCAGCGACTCTTCTCGCTTCTTCATTCTTGATCATGATGTCCTTGGCTGAAAGTCCTGCAGCAAAGGTCAGTGAGGGAAGAGTCAATAGAGCTAAAACGATATTCTTATTCATAATCAAGTGCCTCCGTAATTTCGAGTTGAGCAGCCCGGCGAGCAGGGATAAACCCAGCAATACCTGCAACAATCAATCCAGTGACTATTGTCGTCAGAACCGATTGTTTTGGAAAGTGATATTCGATGATCCAGCCAAGCGAGGTCGTCAGCGCGTACTCGACAAAGAGTCTGCCCACATAAGAGCCTAAAATGATCGCAACCACTGCGCCGAAAAACCCCTGAAGGATGGCCTCAAAAAAGATCATTTTTGAAACTTGATTGCGGGTCGCGCCGAGGGCTCGAAGCATGCCAATTTCTCGAGTGCGCTCCATCACACTGATGAGGAGTGTGTTAAGTAAGCCTAAGAGTCCGACCAAAAGCGCAATATATTCGATTGCCTTAGTATAGGCAAAGGTTCGGTCAATTGCGCTCTGCATTTGATCCTTAAACTCGCGATTTGAAATCGTCACGAGATTCCATTTCCTTCCAATGCTCGCCGCAATATTGCTTCTCACTTGTTCAAAAGTATAACCGGGCAGAATACTGAGAACAAATACGGTCACAAGATGATCATCCCAATACTTTCGATAATCAGATCGGCTTAAGTAAATCACGCCCTGGGAGGACGCGTAGTCTGTGATTTCACCAATGATCTTAAAAGCGATTTTGCCTTTCGGCGTGTTGAGCTCAACCGTATCGCCCACTTTTTTACCTGAATTCATCATGAAGCCGCGAGACACGAGCGTCTTCGGTTCGCCGGGTTCATATAGTTTTTTGGCAGTCTCGATTCGATCGGCCCCTTGAATCGGAAAGTTCTGGTATTGGTAAAAATCAGCGTAATGGTCAATGGCTTTGATCGCCATTTTTTTACCTTCATAATAAATGGGAACCAAGCGTGAGGCACAACCCCGATTCTCACCAATGGGGCGTATTCCGGGGACTTTGAGGAGTTCTTCTTGGATTTCTTCTTTTAAGGGTTGAACGTCCCCGTTAATAAAGCGCCCATTTGAACCCACCATAATGTCCGCCACAAAGATCTGGTCAAGCCAATGGGTAAGGGTGTCGTGGAAGCTAGATCGCACGCTTGAAATTAACATGACTAGAAACAAGCCCACCATGAGCGCCATCACATTTGCGCTGGTTCTGCGTCGAGAACGCATGAGGTTTTCTTGAGAGAGTCTGAGAATCGGAAAGGACAAAAGCCTTCCGGCCTTTCTAAATATTTTCAAAAGGATGAATACCAGGAAGGGGCCAAAGAGCGCTGCTCCCAGTACGGAGGAGGCTTTGGTCACGAGATCAATACCGATCCAAATTTTTCCCCAGGAATAAATCATGGAGAATGACATGAAGATCAGGAGCCCTAGGCCTGCCAGAACTTGAAGTTGAGAGCGCTTCTCATCTGCGGCATCCATGGACTCTGCGTGACGTTTCATCGATTCCAGGGGATGAATGGTCGCCGCTTTCAGCGCTGGGACGAGTGCTGAAAGAACGGCAGCAAGGGTGCCGGCCACAATCGTGAACAGGATTTGTTCATTCGTGAATTCAAGCTTCGCAATCTCAATTCGAGTTTGGAATTGTGCAGCTACAGAGGCCGAGACCTGACTGGAAAGTCGATAGGCAAGCCCTTTACCTAAAAAGCATCCGAGGATGGAGCCAATCATTCCCACCCCAAATACCTCAGTCACAAAGAGCGTGACCATCAAGAAGCGAGTTGCTCCAAGAGCGCGAAGAGTACCAATTTCTTTTTTTCTTTCCGCGATCGCTACCGAAATGGAATTCATGACCAAAAACAGTCCGACTAAAAGTGCCAGCGAACTGAAAAAAGTCAGAATCATTTGATAGGAGTCGAGCATCTTCTCCATTTGGGCTGATTGGGTTTCGGGGCGCTCCACATTAAAGCCATCCCCAAGCGTGCTCTTCAGGCGAGACTCGAGTCCATCGAGTGCTGTTCCCTCGATCGGAACGATATCGACTCGGTCGAGCTTGTTCTCTTTCCCAAAGCTCATGCGTGCGCCATCAATGTCCATGATCGCAAGCGAACCACCATAGGCCCGTGCTGCGCCCTCCGGTTCCAGCAGTCCACGGATGGTGAATTCTTTTACTCCGACGGCTGTGGAGAGTTTAATTTTTGAATCAAGATGGAGACCTCTCTTCTCAGCCAGCGCCTTCGTCAGAATGATACTGTCGGCTTGATTGAGAAAGGTCAGTGGATCATCAATAATTCTTTGATCCGTAGCCTTGTAGGTTCGAACAGAGGTTTCCTGTAAAAGGTCAACTCCCATGATTTGAAGACCATCAGAGGATTCGGTGGCACCTTCAAAAAAAGCACGAGACTCTACCATCGGCACTGCGACCTTGACCCCTGGAGTGTTTCGGATGACTTCAAGCTTTTCCTCCGCAAATCCAGCAACACCTGCAGCGATGCTGAGCTTCGCTTTTCCTGAGACTGCCTCAATGCTGTCGCGGAGTGAGTTCTTCGTCGAGTGATTGATAATCGAAATGGCGACGTAAAGTGAAATCCCAAATGCAACCCCAAGCGTGGTCAGTATTGCACGTGAGGGTCTCGCTTGAATGTGGCGGAGACCAATAAACCGAAAAACGTTATAGAGTCTCATCCGATTCCAAAACTCCGTCACGCATGCGGATCAGTCGGTTACCGTAAGATGCGGCTTTAGGGTCATGGGTCACCATCACAATCGTTTTTCCCGTTTTTTGGGTCATCTCGCGTAAAAGAGACAGAATGGACTCCCCCGTTTTAGAATCTAAGTTTCCGGTCGGCTCATCAGCAAGGATGAGGAGAGGATCACTGATCAGTGCTCGTGCAATCGCAACCCGTTGCATCTCTCCCCCTGAAAGTTGATCAGGCTTGTGATTCATTCGGTGCTCTAATCCCATCAAGGTTAAAAGCTCTCGGGCACGGGGCTCAATTTTCTTGATGGATTCATTACCTAAAAGTCTTGGGAGAGATACGTTCTCAATCGCACTCAAAGTCGGAAGCAAATTAAAAAATTGAAAAATGAACCCGAGTTTTTGACGACGAAAGAGTGAGAGCTCGGTGTCGCTCAATTGATCAATCGATTCTCCGCGAAGGATGACTTGGCCTTTAGAAGGACGGTCGAGTCCGCCCATGAGGTGAAGTAATGTACTTTTTCCAGAACCGCTCGGGCCCATGATCGAGACGAATTGGCCGTCCGAAATATCGAGGCTCACTCCTTTGAGTGCGTTCACGGTTTCTTCACCACGGGTGTAGGACTTTTCGAGAGATCTCACTTGTAAAAGCATGGCTCAAACTTTGGCATGAATGGGGCCGCGTGACAATGAGTGGAATTCAGGTTTTTAGGGTCGGATCCAATGGAAACCGGCAATAGAATCGAGTCCCCTGGCCTAAGGTGCTTTCAACTGTAACTGAGCCATTGTGGCGCTGCATAATGTGTTTCACGATCGAGAGTCCAAGGCCGGTTCCCCCCATTTCACGAGAGCGTCCCTTATCGAGTCGGTAAAATCTCTCAAAGAGTCGATCGAGATATTTTTCGGGAATCCCGGGACCATTATCAGACACTTGGAGTGTGATGAATCTTCCGTCTAACTGCTTTTCTTCATACCAGCGAACGGTAATTAAGGATTGATTCGGACAATATTTAACCGCGTTTTCAATTAGGTTAGTCAGTACCTGCTCCACGCGTTTCGGGTCGGCATGAAGAACGGGCGTTTCGATCATCATTTCGATTTTAGAGCCTTTTTTCTGGGCGTTTTGTTCAAGAGTGAGGAGTGCGTGTTCTGTAAACTCTCTTAGGCTCAAGATTACAGGGTGCAGATCATCTGCGCCTGATTCAATGGCAGAAAGGTCGAGTAGGTCATTAATGAGTGCCAATAATCGATTCGAGTTTTTGAGGATGATCTTCAGGAATTCAGGATCCGCGGGGCGTCCTTCTTCAAGATCTTCTAAGAGGGTTTCGGTATAGCCTTTAATGCTTGTGAGGGGAGTTCGAAGCTCATGAGAGACATTGGCAACGAATTCGATTCGCATCTTCTCAGCTTTTTTGAGGGCTGCAATGACATCAGCATTATCAATTTTTTCCATGATCATTCGCCTTTCAGGCGATAGCCAAAGCCACGAACCGTTTCAATATAATCAGAAGCAGCACCGAGCTTTTTTCTAAGACCAAGCACAGTAGTATCGATGGTACGATCGACTACCGCCACTCCGGGCCCCTGAATCAGGCTAATCAAGTCACCTCGTTCGAATGTGGTCCCCGGCTTTTTTAGGAGGGTTGAGAGTAGTTTGAATTCGTTTGGAGTCAGAAAGAGCTCTTTCCCATCCATAAAAATTTGTTTCGCGGCATCATTCAAACGAAACGGACCTGCAGTCCACTCGGTATTGTTTTGGGATTGGGTTCGGCGAAGTAAGGCCCTGACCCGAGCCACAAATTCTCTAATTTCAAAAGGTTTGGTGAGGTAATCATCAGCGCCCATTTCAAGACCGAGAACCTTGTCCATCGTATCCGCCCGAGCGGTGAGAAGGAGTACCGGAATAGTGGATTGAAATTCGGTCCTGACTTTTTTACAAAAATCGAGCCCCGACATTTTGGGAAGCATCCAATCCAGAATCATCAGATCAAAAGGGTGTTTCTGAAACGCCAAGAGGGCCTGTTCAGTGTCTTCAAAGGCAGAAACTTCATAGCCTTCCCTTTTCAGGTGAAGAACGAGGAGTTCGCGGACATCAGCTTCATCTTCGAGAACTAACACACTTGCCATACATGACCTTTTTCGCCGAGATTCGACCGTCTATCAAGCGCTAAATAAGGGGGCCGCTAAGGGAAGGGGAAGGGTTCCATGAGGTTCTCCATAGTAGTGAAATTCGATTTTCTGTTTTCGAATGGCTGATAAAATTGCTTCGGGATGGAGGTGGGTATTCATTCTCGTTTTCCACCCCTTAATTTGTTCAAATCGATGCAGATCAGTACTGGCAATCATGGGGAGACGCGAATTTGCCACTTCAGGATAAAAGTGAACACCGCTTCCCACTTCCCAGGCATCAAAGAGGTGCATCAGTTCTTCCCTGCGATCCCAAAGGTGGAGCGTTTGTTTGTCAAAGGTTCGATTCGAGACCGGGTGAGCCGCAATGGTCAATGCCCCTTGGTTTCTGATTTGCTTTAAGATGTCTTCAATTGAACCATCTGCACCGAATGCTTCATTGATTCCGATTCCAATAAAATGCGAAGATCTTTGGTTAGAAATGTAATTTTTAGTAACTTCCACGCCAGGAATGACCAGCATTTTGTAGAGTCGCCAAGCCCGTTCTGCCTCAAGTTTTATCTCCTCGAAGTACCTGGGAAAAGACTCAGGAGTGAGCGTTCGATCAAGAAAGTGGGCTCCTCGTCCGAGAAAACTTTTTGTTTCACAAAGGTGATCGGTAATGGCGATACAATCAAATCCTCGAGCACCGTAGAAGTCTACGATTTCAGGAATGGAGTGCTTCCCATCACTATAAGTGGAATGAATATGAAAATCACACATCAACATAAGGACATTATGCTCAAGAAGAGAGCATTTCACAGTGAGCATCCGATCGGACTCAGGTCAGACTTTGGTCAGCAGAAACGCTGCGCTGGTGCTTAAAGGTCCTCAAAGCGCGGGTCGTCAGCGCGGGGAACCCCGAGCCCCGAGTCAGCCGGGGTAGAAGGGGTGACTGGGGCAACGGCCTTCAGGGTGGCTTTTGGCTTCTCTTGGGCCTTGGAAGACGGAGCCGCGCTTTCTTTTTTCGGTGACTTGATTACGACCTTGGTTTCATTTTTGGGAGTGACCACTTTAATTGCCGAAGCCGTTGTTTTGGCCATTTTACCGCCATTTACCACTGAAAGTAACTCACCAACCATACCCGAAAGCGATTCAGCCTCCCGAGAAAGTTGTTCGGCTGCTGTTGCAGTGGTGTGGGCGATTCCAGAGTTTTGGTTGGTGACTTGGTCAAGCTGGCCCATCGCTTTATTAATTTCAGTGACCCCTTGGGTTTGCTCACGGGTTGCAACTGAGATCTGAGACACCATAGAGTCTAGATTTTCTGCGCTCGAAAGTATCTGATCAAGAAGTTCACCACACTGCTTGGCGATCTTGGTTCCAGCATCGACTTTTTGTTTCCCGGCAAGAGCTTCGCGTCCCACGTTTGTTTTTGTTTCAGAAACAATTTTTTCCACGCGCTCCGTGCTTGATTCCAGTAAGCTTGAGATCTCTTTTGCTGCAGTTCCACTCATTTGAGCAAGATTTCCCACTTCTTCAGCGACCACTGCGAATCCTTTACCGTGCTCACCCGCTCGCGCCGCTTCCACGGACGCGTTAAAAGAGAGGAGTTTCGTCTGGAAGACGATGTCATTGATGACTTTTGTCTTCTGTCCGATTTCTTGAATGAGTTTTACAATCTCAGAAATTTGAGCGTTTCCTCGATCGACTTCCTTCATAATGGTGTCATTACTGAGGTTGATTTCCTGAATTGCGTGAATCATCTGATCAATAGATTTTTTTCCCTCTTCAGAAGTCTGACGGCTAAATTCAGAGGCTGATTTGGATTTTTGAGCGTTGTCACTTGAGGACTTGAGCATAGACCCAACTTGTTCAAGCGCCGCTGCAGTTTCTTGGATGGATGCCGCTTGCTCTGATACGGACTCGGATAGTTTTTGCCCCGAATCAGTAATGCTTTTAGCGGCCAAGGCAACCTCACCCGAGCCTTTGGTTAAGCGCTCAGCAAGGCTTGAGAGGACTCGTGCAATGGAGCTAGAAAATATGATGGATAGAAAGAGTGAGACAAGAATGACCATTCCAAATGCCACATAAAATGCTTTTTTAATGAGGTAGAGTTCAGCGAGGCCTTCATCTGAGGAGGAGTTCCGAACCATGACGCCCCAGCCAACGGAATCAATAAATTTAGGTCCTGTCACCTTGCTGTAGCCAGTGGTATGAGGAATTTTCTCACGAGGGTCAAGGAATGTACCCGCACCGGACTCTCCTTTTTGAAGTAGGGTAGCGGCAGTGAATTCATCTTTTACAAAATTGTATTTCAGAAGTTGATTCCAGTCGTATTTTGAGTCCTCAAGCTTCGCGGATTTCGGATCGGAATCATATTCAAAGAGGAGCGTTCCGTCTTTTCCTAAGAGAACGACATCGTTGTGGTTCATTCCAAGATTCTTAAGAGATCGATAGAGCTCTTTAAAAGCAACTTCAAACCAACGCGAGCCTGCGCGGTTAGAAATTACACCAATAACATTTCCGCTTTCATCCTTAATGGCAGTGCTAAAGCTATTCCCTAAACGTTGCGAACCATACACTTCACTGGTGTAAGGATCCACGTGAACGTCTTCAAATGCGGTTCCTGAAAACCCTTTGTCCTTATCCTCAAGAGTCTTATTTTCCATGACCGACTTAAACCAAGGGGCGTCGGAATAGTTTTTGGAATAGAGGGAGGCCACTTCGATTGGTTTTCCGTCGGGAGATTTATCATTGACCGCAACGAGCTTTCCTTTTGCATTGACCACCATGATGAGGTCGTAAATCCCATACATCGCAGAAAAGGTATTTAAGCTTTGAGTGATTACTTTTCGGTCGTGGGCCTGAAGGGTGGGGCTCAGTGAAAATGTTTGGACATCGCCGTACCGCTCGTAAAACTGTGCACCAAGAGCATCACTCAAAGAGCGGGAGTTAGATTCAAAAGAATGCATTTCCTGTTGAGTAACTTTTTTTGAAATGATTTCGAGAACCCCGAAGCTCATGATTCCTAAAATAAGTGGCACAGAAAAAACAAGTGAGATGAGTTTTTGTTTAAGACTCATTTTTTTTCCGATCATAGCGTTTCCTTCAATGTGAGTTCGATGGGTTCAAAACCTAAAACAGCTTCTTTTATGATTAGATCGGTTTTATTGAGGAAAATCTTTATGTTTTGAAAAAAACTGAGGGAAAATGCGAGATGTCGACACGATTCAATCGAAATTGCGTCAAAATGCGCGGGGCGCTGATGGGTGCAAAACGATTTTGATCTGTGTTTACGGGTTGTTTCTTTAAAAAATCTTTACGGGGCGAGGCGTGATTTCTAGTCGTTTTCCCATTTGCTTTCGGTGCAGGAAACTGCTCGATCGGAAACGTTCAGTTTTTTAATATTCAGAAAAGCATTGAACTTAGCGACTCGGTAAATCAAAGGCTCCTTGCGATCCAGAACGATTCGATAAGAGCTGTTCTCGGGGTTTAGGGAGACCGTGATGTCTGCGATTTTTCTCCCAGTGAGAGTAACGATCAAGGGTGTTTTTTTGTTGGAGTAAAATGAAAATTGGTATCGCGCCTTTCCCCGAACGGATTCTTCAAAAATCAGCTTCTTTCCATCCGCTACTGCTACAGCAACCTTTTCGCCTTTCCCGTCCGAGAGATCGGCGGTCATCTTGAGGTCATTGTCTTCGCTCGCGCAGATCAAAAAGTTTCCTGAGTATTGCGCGGCGAAAGTTAGCTGAGAAAATAGAAGTCCGAATAGAACAAAAGCTTTCATGGCGCGCATCTTACACAAAGCAAGTGTAAAAATAAAGACAAATCAGGTGCGAGGAGGCAAGTCACGAAAAGGGTCCGCGGAAGTGGGCTAAGGGGGGAGTGCGGTAGAGAAAGAAATAACGCGCCACGGCAGTCACAAGCGAGCCACAATTCATTAAAGCGCTTTAATTACATGTACTTGAGTTTTTCCATTCCTATTCAATGAAAAAGCTTGAGCCCTTAAACTACTGAGATTTCGCATTTTTTTGATTTTGGCAAGATGGGACTTGACCAAAATGGGGTGTTTCTAATATCTGTAGTCGTTCTACATTCAGAATCTAGCTTTTAGATGAAAGGAAAACGTAGGAATGCCTACAATTAACCAGCTCGTCCGTACGGGCCGTAAAAAACAAATTTGGAAAACCAGCTCTCCGGCGCTGGCGTCTTGCCCACAAAAACGCGGTGTTTGTACCCGTGTTTATACTACGACGCCAAAGAAGCCTAACTCTGCATTGCGCAAAGTTTGCCGGGTTCGCTTGACGAATGGATATGAAGTGTCTTCATACATTCCAGGCGTTGGACACAATCTTCAGGAACACTCGATCGTATTGATTCGTGGTGGCCGGGTGAAGGACCTTCCAGGGGTTCGTTACCACACTGTGCGCGGAACCCTTGATACTCAAGGTGTTGCCAACCGCAAGCAGAGCCGCTCTAAATACGGCGCGAAGAAACCAGCAGCAGGCGCTGCTAAGTAAGCTTTATAAGGATAATTTAAAATGGCACGTAAAAAGGTTGCAGCTAAACGCGAAATTAACCCAGATCCAATTTATAACGATTTGATCGTTGCTAAATTCATTAACGCCCTTCTCTATGATGGGAAGCGTGGTATCGCTGAGAAGATTTTCTATTCAGCAATGGATATGATTCAAGAGAAGACTAATGACGAAGGTATTAAAGCTTTCAAAAAAGGTCTTGAGAACATCAAGCCACTTCTTGAAGTTAAATCACGCCGTGTAGGCGGAGCGAACTATCAGGTTCCTGTTGAAGTGAAGCCTGCTCGTCGTCAATCCCTTGCAACTCGCTGGTTGATTGATTCAGCTCGTGGTCGCGGAGAGCAAACCATGGCAGAGCGTCTTGCAATGGAAATCATTGATGCTTCAAATCAGCGCGGTACCGCGATGAAGAAGCGTGAAGACATGCACCGTATGGCTGAAGCAAACAAAGCGTTTGCTCACTATCGCTGGTAATTTTAAAATTAAGTTGAAAAAAAGCCCGGCTGCGATTGCAGACGGGCTTTTTTTTTATCCTGAAGTTCAAGATCAGTTTTTCTGGTAAGATAAGACAAATTTATGACGACAAAGCACGAAGTGAAAAAGTTAGACGATAAAGTAGCTCAGGCTCTATCCAAGATTAGAAACATTGGGATCATGGCCCACATTGATGCAGGGAAGACGACTACAACCGAGCGAATTCTCTATTACACGGGTAAAACTCACAAAATTGGTGAGGTTCATGAGGGTACGGCGACGATGGATTGGATGCCTCAAGAACAAGAGCGCGGCATCACTATTACTTCTGCTGCAACTACGGCCTATTGGCGAGATCAAACGATCAATATTATCGATACCCCGGGACACGTGGACTTTACGATCGAAGTAGAGCGATCCCTTCGCGTTCTTGATGGAGCAATTGTCGTTTTTTGTGCGGTTGGCGGAGTGGAGCCTCAAACTGAAACGGTTTGGCGTCAGGCAGATAAGTATCATGTGCCTCGAATTGCGTTTATCAATAAATTGGATCGAGTTGGCTCTGACTTTAATGCCGTGGTCGCTCAAATGAAGGATCGCTTGGGGTGTCGGGCGATTCCAATTCAACTCCCTTGGGGGACTGAAGACCAACTTCAGGGGGTCATTGATTTAGTAGAAATGAAGGCTTTGCGCTGGGGTTCTACAGACTTGGGGGCAAAGTATACCATCGAGGAGATCCCCGCAGATCTTCGTGATGATGCAGATCTTTATCGCCAGAACCTCATTGAAAGTATCTCTGATTTTGATGAAGCAATCATGGAAAAATATCTGGGCGGAGAAGAGCCCACGATTTCTGAAGTGAAAGCGGCGATTCGAAAAGGGACGATTGAGCTGAAAATTGTTCCTGTGTTATGTGGAGCGAGTTTTAAGAATAAAGGGGTTCAAACCCTTCTAGATGGTGTTGTGGATTACCTTCCGTCGCCTCTCGATGTTCCGCCCTTGGTGGGTCATAATCCAGCAGATGAGTCAAAAGAGATCCTTTGCTCTCCAGATCCAAGCGAGCCCTTTGCTGCGCTAGCATTTAAAATCATGACCGATCCATTTGTGGGCCAATTGACCTATATTCGTGTGTATTCTGGAAAGTTAGAATCAGGACAAGTGTTTTGGAATACCAATAAAGGAAAGCGCGAGAGAGCTAATCGCCTCCTTCGAATGCACGCAAATAAGTCAGAAGAAGTGCAAGAGGTCACGGCAGGGAATATCGTAGCCATTATGGGACTCAAGCTTGCGACGACCGGAGATACGTTTTGCTCTGAGGGCAGACAGGTTCTTCTTGAAAAAATCGAATTTCCAGAGCCTGTTATTTCGATCGCGATTGAGCCTAAAACGAAGGCGGATCAGGATAAACTCGGGCAGGCGCTTCAGCGTTTAACAGTAGAGGATCCTTCCTTTCGAGTGATTCAAAGTGAAGACACGGCCCAAACTTTAATTAGTGGTATGGGCGAACTTCATTTGGAAATCATTGTCGATCGCTTAAAGCGGGAATTTAAAGTAGAGGCCAATGTTGGGACGCCACAGGTTTCCTATCGTGAAACGATTTTAGGTGAAGCTCAGGGCGAAGGTAAGTTCATTCGCCAGGGCGACGGTGTAAAAAGTCAGTACGGTCACTGTATTGTGAAGCTGAAGTCAGCTGAGCGCGGTAAAGGGTTTGTGTTTACTAATAAAGCGACCGAAAGCGCAATTCCAAAGCAATTTGTGGGCTCAGCCGAGCAGGGTCTCAGGGAGGCAATGTCGGGTGGGGTGCTTGCGGGTTATCCAGCGGTCGATATTGAAGCAACCCTGGTGGGAGGGTCATTTAGTGAGACAGACTCTTCGGATATTGCATTTAAGGTTGCAGCAGCCATGGCCTTTAAGGATGCGGCTGCAAAGGCGGGACCAACGATCTTGGAGCCACTGATGAAATGTGAAGTGGTCTGCCCGCAGGATTACATGGGAGCAGTGATCGGGGATCTCAACGCTCGTGGAGGAAAAATCCATGGGATGAACGCGCGGGCCAACTTCCAGGTTATTGACGCCGAAGTCCCATTGGCCAAGATGTTTGGTTATTCGACTGTGCTTCGGTCGTCCTCTCAGGGGAGAGCTACCTTTTCGATGCACTTCTCGCACTATTCGCCGGTATCGGCCTCAGTGCTTGAAGAAATTAAGCAAAAGGCGGGGATCCTCCCTCAGTGGCCGGTGGAGTCCCAGGTCCCGAATACCTAGGAAGAAGCCGGATCCTGCACTCAGTCATCAGTGGCTCGGGTTTTATTTTACAATATTTAGAGTTTTTTCTTGTGAAATGGGCAGATTTTCGGTATTCGTACCAACTTGTCGCACCAAATTTTGGCTCTGCTACTACAGTTCGCGGGCTGTCTTGGACAAATAACGTAATCAAATTACGTAATTTCCTGACGAAGGAAAAACCAAGGCGAGGCACGGCTGGCATCGGAAACGATGACCCGGCAACTGTGGCGAAATTCAGGCACCAGGCGGTTTACGTAAGTAAAAAGCTTCTGAGTTTCAGTCACCGCGAATGATGAGGGCAATTTTAGGTCGTTAATTGAATAAACTACTGAAGCGCTCCTTGAGTAGGGATAGGTCTGTCTAAGGTGATTGGCAGGCGTGTTCGCTAAAAAGGACGACGAAAGAAGGAATGTTATGGCAGTTGCTGAACACAAGATTCGAATCAAGCTTAAAGCGTTTGATCATCGCGTTTTAGATAAATCAGTGTGGGAAATTGTTAACACCGCAAAGAGAACTGGCGCCGTTGTACGTGGCCCAATCCCTCTTCCGACAGTGATTAATAAGTACACGGTTCTTCGCTCTCCGCATGTGGATAAAAAATCCCGCGAGCAGTTCGAAGTAAGAACCCACAAAAGACTTTTAGATATTGTTGAGCCTACTCAGCAGACAATCGACTCATTAATGAAGCTTGATTTGTCAGCGGGTGTGGATGTGGAGATTAAATCTTAAATTAGGAGTCGGCACTCGCTTGGGTAATGCCAGGCGAAGATGAGACGGTCTCCCGCTGGCCGATAAGGCTAAGCAAACATAGGTGAGGTTATGGAACAAAA
>CAIOKW010000324.1 GCA_903858975.1 Oligoflexia bacterium
GGATTGGAACAAAGACTTTTGATATCGGCGAAGGCGTTGCGGGAAAAGCGGCCCTTCTGCGCAAGCCGGTCGTGATGAACAACCGAGATGATATTCCTCAAATGGGAGCCTTTGAAACGCATTGTATTTGCTCAGTGCCTGTTTTAAATGGCGGACAACTTGAAGGAGTGATGAATTTTACGAATAAAATTCATATGGAACAAGATGGGTCAGCAGTGCTGGATGCTCTCGGACGATTCACGCGAGAAGATGTGAGCCTCCTTCAAGGGATCGCCGATCAATCTGCAGTCAGTCTCCATAAATCACGCCTGTATTCGGCGTCGATTACGGATCGATTAACGGGCCTCAATAATGCCCGTTATTTTGAAGACTCATACTATGAGTTTGTTGCTAAAGCGGTAGTTGAGAATAAACCACTGACCCTTGCGCTCCTCGACATTGATCATTTCAAAAAATTTAATGATTCCTACGGACACAAAGCCGGGGATTATGTGCTTCGAACGGTAGCGATTCTTTTCTCTGAGTGTAGAAGGCAAGAGTCGAGTGACTATGCCTATCGGTATGGTGGGGAAGAGTTCTGTATGGTCATGCGAAATACCACCGCCGAAGAAGCGCTTCCGATTTTTGATCAATTCAGACAAAGTATTGAAGCTCGAGATTTTGAATTTGAAGGCCAAATTTTAAAGGTCACCATCTCAATTGGTCTTGCCCAAACGGGAGTTCATTCAAATGATCCTCGCGTTCTTTTCAATCACGCAGATGACGCGCTCTATGAATGTAAGCGAAATGGAAGAAATCGAGTGACGATTTCGAAAAAGCTTCAGGCAGATGATGAGCCCGATTCGAAGGCGAGTTGATCCTAATGTTCAGCAATTTTTTGCTGTCTTTCACCGCGATCTTTGTTGCTCTTGATATTATTGGCGCGATTCCTATTTATCTTTTCATTACTCGAGACTTGCAGAAGTCAGATCGAAATCAGGTCGTCAATAAATCCATGGGAGTTGCGCTCAGTGTCGCGGTTGCCTTTGCATTTGTGGGAAAGGCTCTTTTTGATCATATTGGAGTTACGCTTTATGATTTTCAAATTGCAGGCGGGATCATCCTCCTGTTGATTGCTCTAGCGGACCTGCATGGAGGGCCTGATTCGGTGAAGCCGAACACGGGCTCAACCGGTATTGTTCCCCTTGCGGTTCCCTTGATTACGGGGCCAGGGGTTCTGACGAGCTTGGTGCTTCAAGTAGGGCAGCAAGGATATGTGATTACTCTTCTTGCCCTTGGGCTCAACTATGGCTTTGCTTGGTTTTTACTTCGTAATTGTGATGGGGTCCAGAGGGTCTTGGGAAAAGAGGGGACAGTTGTCCTCTCCAAAATTGCAGCCCTCCTCCTTGCCGCTATTTCGGTCGCCATGATTCGGAGCGGGGTATTTGGGTCCATCCGGACCTTCTCCCTTTAAAAAGTTAAACAGGTGCCTAGAACTTGAACAGGGAATCTCAGCCTTCGTTTGGGTGTGATCCTTGGAACTCCACAAAATCTATGGTTTTTTGCGCCGCATTATCTTTGGCACGCCGGTTGCACTATTAGGAATCAGAAGGGTGCCGAACCCCCCTACCCCCCCCCC
>CAIOKW010000325.1 GCA_903858975.1 Oligoflexia bacterium
AGCATCCAGCGCATGAGTCACTTTTACGCAATCATCAATACCCACACCCTCTTCGGTGTCGCCGAGTAAATCAATAAACACGCAGAGGCGTTTTTCGCGGTGATTTAAGATTTCAATGGCGACCAACTCATAGCCCATCGGAGCAAGCGTGGTCTCGAGGAAATGGATCAACCGCGCCTCTGGAGTTTTGAGCCCAGTGCTTTCGTGCGTGTTTTCAGATGTCTTCGTCTCGTTAACGCTGATCATAAGTCAAAAAAAGAGCGGGGATCTTCCGAACCCGCTCATTCAGTAATATTAGTTATGAGGATCCTCCGAATAGATACCCCAGCTGCCCTCGGATTACAAGGCTTATCCACCAAAGCAGGCTTTTCCTTACGGCGTGCGTTGATATTTGCAATGAAGTTCGTTGATATATTGATTGCTGAGGGGCTGTTTTGTTCAAAATGTCGAATAATTCAGGGTTTTCCTCCTTTTTGATTTTAACTTTGTGTAAAAATTCACTAAACTAGAGGTAGGTTGAAACTAGGGGAAACTATGCAAAAAAAGTATGCTTTTACGTCGTGGGTGACGCTGCTCTCATTTCTTGGAAGTGCTAATGGATTTGCCCAGGGGCAAGGAAATGTCAGTGGCTTTGACGCCATGATGAATACGATCAAGAGCGCCGTTTTTGTTCCGCAGAGTGCTCAATTCAATCTTCAGACTCCCCAAAGTCAGATTCAAAGGCAAATGGACCAGTGTGATATGAGCCCGTTTGCTAAATCGATTACCGATACGCTCCAGGACGCTAAAGTAAAGTCGGGAGTTGCGAACCTCATTGCCAACAAATTCTCAAAAGAATCCATTAAAGATCCCTTTAAAGGGAAGGATATCAATACCCAGATCGACAAAAAAACTGGGGTTTTAAATGTGAGTAAGCTCGATGCCTCTTATTGTGACGCAAGTTTGCCTGATCCGAATACTGAAGTGGGGTCTTGTACCAGCGTTTACGGGGGCGATCCGCCGAGTTCTGAGCAGAAGACGAGTGGGAACAAAAAACTGACCGATCAAATTCAAGCCATTAAGAACTTTAGAGATTTCAAAAAGTGGCAGTCCACCTCGTGTATTGATAAGGATAAAAAGGCACTAGATGATCAACTGAAGGTTTACCAGTGTAAACAAGGGGTCTTAGCTCAAGCCGTGGCGATGGCCAGCCAGATGATGCAGACTGCGCTCCAACAAAATCAGGCAGAATTTGGGAAAGCCATCCAATACCAAAACGAGGTAGGGGATCAGATTCGCCAAATTGATGAAATCCTTGGACCTGAAGATGAAAAGCTTGCGGGAATGGAGGGTGGAAATCAGTTTAAGGGGCTCTTGGGGGTTCAAAGGGCGCTGACCGCAAAATTGGCTGAAATGAATACCAAAGAAAAGGACTTTAAATCCAGGACCGACGACCTACAAAAAAGAACCGACTCAAATGAGCAAAAACTCGATGCGGAACGAATGGGTGAGGTGGGTTCTTGTATGAGGGGGCAGCGAAGTCTGGGAGTGAATGGAGGCCGCTCGCTCACCTGTTATAAACCCGTGATTTTGACCGCGAAAGATGGAACCCAGCAACCGAAGCTCGATGTTGCGGGTAAGCAGGTTTATGCCAAGCAGTCTTGCGGACCGATGGAATACGTGCGCTCACAGGTGGCCCAATCCGCGTTCATTACCTCACGAGGGGTGATGCGCAGTCAGGCAAGGACCGAAGACTCGGAGGCAAATGCGGCACAATTCGATGCCTTTTCGGACGCGATTATGCGGGATCTGGGAGCGGAAGATGAAAAGCTAGGATCTGGCGACCGACTGGTAACGCGTGAGTCGACTTGGGAGGATATTTCAAAGAAATATTCGGGCGACATGGCTGAACTCAGTCAGAAAACGGGAATCGATATTCAGCAGCAAATGAACGTCGTGGCTGGTCGTTGCTTCACGGACGCCGATGTTTGGAAAAAGCAGCAAAAGCGTTCGTCTTCTTCTCGCTACAACACTGAAAAATCGGGAATTCAAAAAGATAAAAACGTACTGACAGGCGAGCTCAATAACGGCCTCTCTGACTTAAATAAGTCTTATGGGGAAACCATGGCGGTATTGAGTGGCCAGGCGGTGACGGTTAATCGATACAATTGCACTACTGATGATCCTGCTAAAATGCAGGATTGCTTTGTCCAAATGAAGCAAAGCGTTTCTGATCTTCTAGAGGGAAATGGAATGTCGGCCACCTCAAAAGTCATCAGTGGGGGAACAATGCCTCCTCCTTATAATATTCCAAGCTTGACCGTTCCCTGTAAGGGCGTGAATGGCTGTGTGACGGTGTTTCAAGGGGTAAGAAAAGCTAAAAAAAATCAATTGGTGCTCGCTCAGAAGCAGACGGTTGATTTTGTGAACAAGTCCAATGCTCAAATCAAGACCCAGCTTTCGGGCTATGCGGCCTTTATTGGTCAATTGCAAGCCAGCGTAAAAGGGCAATTTGATGGCCTGAATGGGACTTTGGCAAGCATGGGCGCAAATCCGGTCGATAATCCCAAAAACCTAAGCCCAGAAGCCTTAAAGCAAGGCAAGGGACCGCCTCCGGGGGAAGCGCCGGGACCGTATGAAAATCCAGAAAAAATGTCGAACGTGCTCTCGGGCATGATCCCGCCGGATGGGCTGATGGACTTCCAAAATAACGGCGTGAAGGACGTCATGGCTGCAGCAAAGGAGAAGCTCGACAAAAAGGCTGAGGGGTTGAAACAGGCCTTAAGTGACATTAAGGACACGACCAAGGAGCTTCTGGCTTTGCAAACGTCCTGCGTGGCGAATAAAGATCGGGTCGGGCAAGCCGACTGTTCGAGCGATTGCTTAGACCGAGTGAAGGCCTGTAACTCAGATGCGAGTGGTTATGATGCACTCTCGAGCGTCATTAATGGTCTTCTTTCTCCCGATAAAGTGGGATCAGCTCAGGCCACAGCAAACGCGACTAAAATCGCGGGCGCCAATGTTTTTCTTGATTCCATGAATTTGAGCGGCAGTGATTGTAACGATGTGAGAAAGGCATGCCGAAGCTGCTCTGTGGACAAGGTCCAAAAATATAATGACCAGCTCTCAACCCTGAATTCAAATTCGGGAACTGGGAACTAAAACCTTTAATGGATGAGCGATGGGTGTCGAAAGGGCGGGCTTTCCCCCCTTGACACCCCTCTGCGGTCTCGGTAAACCTAATAGAGCACGGGGATATCCCCGTAGAAATGGAAAACACACACACTCACATGGCATTTAAAACCAATAATTCAGCACCCCCAACGGGCGGTGTGATCATTACCCCGAACACTTCAGGGACAGCTCCACGTCCCACCACCACATTTCAGCCTCGTCCCGCGACGAGCAGACCTTTTCCCTCCCGGGATCGAAATTTCAATCGAGAAGAAAAAGACGATGTCCGACTCAATGAACGGATTCGTGTTCCTCAAGTTCGCTTAATTGATGAAAATGGCGGACAGGTGGGTATCGTTCCGACCCAACAAGCTTTGCAAATGGCTCGCGAAAAAGGCCTCGATTTGATGGAAGTAGCTGCGGGCGCAAACCCACCGGTTTGTAAGATTTGCGACTACGGTAAGTTCAAATACGAAAAGAAAAAGAAAGAAGCCCAAGCTCGTAAAAATCAAGTTGTGGTGAAGGTGAAGGAAGTTCAACTTCGTCCCAATACTGATGAGCACGATCTGGATTATAAGATTAAGAACTCACATGAATTCCTTTCTGAAGGCGATAAAGTGAAGTTCACGATTCTCTTCCGCGGCCGTGAAATCGCACACACTGAGCCCGGTTTCAGAATGTGTAAAGAGGTCATTGAGAAGCTTTCAGATGTGGGCATTGTTGAAATGCACCCAAAACTCGAAGGCAAGAAGCTCATGATGATCTTGGGACCGAACCCTCAGGCTAAAAAGAAGTAAGTTCGTTTCACTGAAAAATAAGATTGAGGGAGGAAAATCCTTAGGGTTTCCTCCCTTTTTTATTTTAGAGTGTGAATATGACACCTTCACCCACACCTCATTTGAGTCCAAGCCCCGCGTTTGACCCGTCCGTCCGTCATGAATTAAAGGTCTCGAAGGACGCCGAGGAGTGGTTAAAAGAAGTGGGACCAACGATTTTTAAGAACTACGAAGACATCCAAAAACTCTGGAACCATCCGATGACCCAATTCAGTGTAACGCTAGGGCGGGACGCAGAATTTAAAGCAGGGATCACCCAAATGGCCGAAAGTCATGCGGGAGCTCGATTTTACGGGTACGAGGCGCTCCTGATTCTCCTTTTGTGGATCTTTCGGGCTTGGCGCCTGACGAAGGTCAATACCATTCTGACCCGGATGTGGACCCAGGCCTGGGTGGGGTTTTGCTATTGGATTTGCGCTTTATTCCTCGTTCCGAGCCTTGTTTGGGGTGAATCTTACCGGACGACGATTACTCACCTAATTCGGGCGGGTTTTAGACATTTTTTTGCATGAAAATTCATCCTTGATCATTTTGGTAAATTCCAGTAAGTTCAATTTCTCTATGAAACTGAAAACTAAAAAAGCAGCTGCTAAGCGTTTTAGCTTCTCTGCTACCGGAAAAGTTAAATTTGGTCATGCGGGTCGCCGCCACTTGTTAAGCAAGAAATCCAACGTAAAGATGCTCGGTATCCGCGCAGATGGTTACATGACGGATGGCGATGCTAAGCATGTTCGGAAATGTATGCCTTACGGCAAGTAAGCCGTCGTTTCAAAAAAATTAGCCAGAATTAAGAATTAGGAGAAAACATGCCTCGCGCAAAACGTGGATTTAAACGCCGTCGTCGTCATAATAAACTTCGCAATAAAGCAGAAGGATTCGTATTAGGCTTAGGAAGCCAGATTCGCAGAACTGCGGAAGCCGTAGACCGTGCAGGTGTATATGCTTTCCGTGATCGTCGCGTGAAAAAACGTGATTTCCGCGGTCTTTGGATTGCTCGTCTTTCTGCAGCTACTGCAGGCAACGACCTGAGCTACAGCCGTTTCATCGGAGCTCTTAAAAAAGCTCAAATCAATCTTAACCGCAAAATGCTTTCTGAGATCGCAATTCACGATCCAAAAGCTTTCGAAGCAATTGTGACTAAAGTTCGCTCACTTGCTCCAGCTGTTTAAGACATAATTATTCGCTTTTATTTCATTTTTTTTACAAAGGCTCCTTCAATTTGAAGAGAGCCTTTGTTATTTTCATTACACATGAGTGTAACAGCGCAGATCGAAGAAAAGGGCCTTTCCGCTTTAAAACAAATTGAGGAATCTCAAAACCTAGAGCAGCTTGATGCAATTCGAGTTTCGGTTCTCGGCAAAAAAGGCTCGCTCAGCGAAGCTCTCAAGCAGCTGGGACAAGTGCCACCAGAAGAGCGTCCGAAAATGGGTGCGCTTGCCAATGAGTGGAAGGCGAAGATCGAGGCTTCTCTCGAAGTGAAGAAGATCGAACTTGAATCAAAACAAATTGAAGCCGATCTGA
>CAIOKW010000326.1 GCA_903858975.1 Oligoflexia bacterium
CAATCCTCGCTGGTTTCTCCCCTCTGACTTTAAGCCGATTGACCCATTCGCTCCCCCTACTCCGCAAGATGTAGCGGCGACGGCTGGCCTACCACCAAAAATGACCGCTGATGAAATTACCCGAAAAACACGCGGATCAGGATTTCAAAGTTTCGAGTTCTGGGGCCCCATTTTAGATTCATCCGGAATTAGAGCTTCCCGCTTTAAAGGTAAAGAGACGGAGATGAGTTTCATCAGCGCATCCCATGCGCGGATCTATCAGATGAAAAAAGAGTCGATCTACTCCAAGATTAAGTATGAGGTCATTCGGCAGCCCGCTAATCCGAACCTCACCAAAGAAGAAAACGACAAATTCTCAAGCCTCTCAGCCCTCGTAAAAATTGAGAACACGCGTCCCTTCGAGCTTGAAGAACCCAAAGACGCCAACTACGTCAACACCTACGTCATTCTCAACAATATTAAAAAGATCAAATTCACCTACTACAAACAGGAAGATAAGGACGGAAGCAAAGAATGGGATTCTGAATCGAGTGAACCGAAAGGATCCTTCCCCACCTCCATTGGAATGGAAGTGACGCTGGTGGGTCCAAAGGAACGGATTCTTGAAGAAAAAGTTTATTTTAATCTGGAGACGCCCAATGATGTCCTTCCAAAGACTTACTGATAAAAAAGGCGTTGCCCTCTTCATTGTTCTCGCATCCATGGCGACTCTCGGAATTTTTGTAGGCGAGATCACCTACACCGCACAGATCAATCAGAAGCTTGCTTACGATCGATTGGATCAGGTCAAAGCGCAAGCGCTCGCAAAAAGCGGGCTCCGCCTAGCACTCCTCCGGATTCGCGCCTATTCCGAACTCAAAAAAACGATTAGTAAAATGGCTGGCGATTCAGCGGCAGGGGCGGCGGTTGCTAATTCGGTGGTACCCAAATCCATGATTGAAAAGATCTGGGCTGAACCGATTACCGTTCCATTTAGCGGTGATATTTCATCCCTCCCTGGAACGCTGAAAGACGCCCTTGAGAAATTCAGGAAAGATTCTGGGATGGAGGGAAAGCTCTATATTTCTATTCAGGCCCAATCAAACAAATTCAATTTGAATAGCACGCTACCAAGTTTTGCAGCGATCGCCGCACCTGAGAAAAAAACAGATAAGGGAACTACCGGGAGCGATACCGGGACGAGCACTGGAAGCGGTACGGGCGCAAATCCAACTCCGACTCCCGTCGTCTTCAGCGCAGAACAGTCCCGTCAAATGCTGGGTGAGCAAATTAAAAGTACTTTTCAGAAGAAATTTGAAGAGGATGAAAAGTTTCGGGATGAATACAGAAGCTTTCGTATTGAGGACTTAGTGGAAGAGATCTTGGGTTGGAGTGATCTCTCCTATGAGTCTCCTCGTGAGCAATCAAGCCCACTCCCTTTTAAAAAGGCTCCTTTCTACCATATTTCTGAACTTAGCTTTCTTCCCTCCATGGATGATAAAATTTATGAACTTCTTTCTGCTCAATTTAGTGCGGGGGTCGCCTCCAATATCAACGTAAATACCATTCAAGAGCCTGTTCTTCGGGCTTTACTCCCCCAGATGACTAAAGAAGAGGCAAAGGCCTTCTACGAGTATCGGGATGGATCTCCTGGCCAAGCGGCCGCTGCTGCCAGCAAGGATGGAGCGAGTGGTGAGGACCATCAATTCAAAACGCCGGATGACTTCTATAAATACCTTAAAGATAAAGTTCAGTACTTTATGGGGTCAGAGACCCGAGTGACGGATCTCAAGAACGGCCTTACCCAGCGAGGAATTCAGGTCACGACCGAAGAAACCAACTTCTTAGTTCATATCGAGGCTACCGTTCAACAAACAAAAAAGACCATGGAGGCCATGGTGAGCCTGATCGATCCGTCAAAACAATCCGATACTCCCACTCCCGGGACAACGGTTAAAAACCCCACCACTCCAGCCAACGGAGCCGCCGTTTCAAAAGGCGAAAAGAGCAATTTAAAGGTTACTCAACTTAGATTTTTGTGAGTATAATTACACTATGCGAGTCTATGGACTGGACATCTCTAAAGACGCAATTGCCTGTGTTGAAATAGAGACCGCGTTCGGCAAATTTGAAATTCGTGAAACTCATGAACTGCCTCTTCCACAGGGGCTTGATGCCCTTTCCATTGACCCCATTGCCTCGGCAGCTGGACTCTTAAATCAACTTCCTGGAAAACCTGATCGACTGGTTACGGCCCTCCCGGCTGAAATTGCAACCTTTCGAAACCTTCAACTCGCAACCAAAGATAAAAAAGCGATTCGGGCAGCCTTGGAGTTTGAACTCGAAGACGATCTGCCTTTTGAACGCGAGAATCTCCATTATGATTCAGCCATCTTAGATGCAGGAAGTCAGGGCTCGCTCATTCACATTGGTGCAGTTAAAAAAGATAATTTCTTAAAGCACCTGGAGCATCTGACCACGATGGGCGTTGATCCGGATATCATTACAACGGATGCTTGGGCATTTCGAAGCCTCTTCTCTCGGATTCAGAAGACTCCAAATAAGGGAGAATGGACTGAATCATCTCTCCTCATCGGCTTTGAGAAACATAAAACCTATTTTTATGTGAATTCAAAGAATCGTCCCGTTTTGTACCGTGAAATTCCATTTGGATTAAAAACCATCGAGCGAAAACTTCAAGAGCAGATGGGTGCAACAACTGAGGAATTAAAATCCTACATTCAAGATATTGGGGTCAGCGGAATTGATGAACAAGTTTCCAATGCGATTGCTGACATCCTAGAGACCCTTGTGCCAGAACTGAAGCAAACCGAGCTCGCCGCCCGCTCACAGCTTCAAGGATCATTTGACCAAGTCTATGTCACCGGGGAAGGCTCACTCCTTCCTGGCTTTATGGATTGGCTCTCAGACGCCCTTCAAAAACCGTGTCAGTTATTCCGCCCTTTAAGCCTCCTCTCGGGTGCATCAGTTACTTATTCAGATCTCTCAGAGATTCGATTTGCAAAGGCGCTCGCACTTGCGATGTCTTTAATCCCTCAAGATAAAGCACCTGTTTTAAATCTTCGAAAAGGCGATTTTTCAAAGGCCTCATTGAATGGAAGTTCGCCTCTTGAGCTCATTAAAAAACCGCTCCCCTACATTCTTGTCATGTCCCTAGTGTTCTTTGCGACGAAGACCATCGAATACAACTATTTTCGAAGCAAACTGAGTGAAACCGAGGAAAATGTAAAGCGCGCAGTTAAGTCGTACTACGGTGGGATTTCAGATAGTGCTGCTCGGACCTACCTTGCAGATCCTGAAAAATTGAAGAAAACCATTATGAATGATGTGGCTAAGGAGCGTGAGCTTGCGAAGCTTCTCTCTCCTAACCCAAATTCACCGCTCGAGTTTTTGAAAAATCTATCTCAAAAACTGGGGAAAGATGTCGTTCTCGATCTGGCTACCTTTGATCTCGGTGCTGACTACACGGACCGTTTCACTGAGAATAAAGCGATTAAAGCAAGTCTCACTTTTATTGTGAGCAATCCACAAATTATCTCTAAACTCTCCGACATCATCGAGAAGAACTTTGCGCTCAAAAAGGGGAACTCTGAGGAGTTCACTCAAGAGGGTAAGAAAGTTTATCGTATTATTTTTTCGGGTACCCTTGGGGCGGTAAAATAGGATGGCGACGAACACCACTTTTGATAAAATTAAAGAGCAAGAATGGTTTCAACAACTTTCGAATTCCTACCAGCAACTCACACCCGATCAGCAAAATTATGTTAAATGGGGCAGCATGGGTGGTGGATTCCTGCTCGGCTTTTATCTCATCTTCTCTGTAATTCAGTCAGCAAACACAGCCAAGACTGACTACTATCAAAAGCAAGAACTCGCTCAAGTCCTGACCCAAGCAAATGATGAAATTCGACGATTAAAAGGTCAAAATGCAGGATTTGCTCAAGGCACTCCTCAGACTTGGCTCACGGTGTTTCAAGGCCTGGCAAGCTTGCAGGGACTCCCTCCGGATTCAATTGAAATCCTAAAGGAATCCCCAGGCGCTGCCCAAAATGTGATTCAAGAAACCTTACTGGAAGTAAAGGTGAAGTCCGCACCGATTCGACAACTCGTGCAGATGCTCTATACCATCGATCATGGAAGCCCACCCATGAAACTCAAGGGGCTGATTATTGAATCCAGTGCCGCTGAAGGTCTGTTGAATGCAAAACTGAATATTAGCGGGTATATGGCGAAGCCCGAAAAAACGGAAAAAGCAAAATGACTGACGGAATTTCTACTCCATCGAATGCAACAAAAGTTCCTAAGCTGATTGGAATTGGCGTTCTTTTTATTTTTTGTATCGTGCTGATGACCCTGACGAAGTTGCCTGAGGTGAGAATTACAGGATTTCTTCAAGGAATGGTGCAATCGGCTCTGGATCCATATGGTATTTACCTTTCTGATCATGGCCGGCAGCTCTCCTTTTTAAAGGGCCTCACTTACACCTTAGATCACCCTACTTTGGAGCTTGCAGACCAGACTCGAATTGAATTTGATGACCTGACCGTCAGACCTAAACTCCTCATGCTTTTAACTGGAAAGATGGGTGTGTCTGCCCGCCTTCACCAGGGAGCTTCCGAAATCGCTCTCGATGCGGGCGGTAAAGGTGACAAGATTGATGCGAGCTTATCGCTTCAGGATATTGACCTCGGCAAGCTGGGTGTTCTCGCGTTTGCTGCGGGCTTAAAGGGCGGCGGTATAATTAGCGGTACAGGCCACATTGATGGCGCCCTTTCTGATCTCAGTACCCTAAATGGTAATCTAGATTTTAAACTGAAAAAGATTCACTTAGACGAACAGAACCTGATGGGATTTCAAATTCCTTCCATCAACGTTTCTGAAGGTGATCTCACGATTGAAATTCGCTCAGGCAAACTCGTGATCAAGAGCGTTCAGATTGGAAAAGGAACTGATGATCTTAGGGTATCGGTCTCAGGAGATATGGCTTTGAATCGTAACCTCAATTCAAGCGCACTGAACCTGCGAGCGGTACTTGGAATTTCAGATAAAGTGAAGCAAAGCTTCTCGATTCTTGAGTCTATTCTTGGAAGCGCCAAGATGTCTGACGGTCGTTACGCCTATAAATTGACGGGCTCACTTGCAGCACCGATGCCCATTCCTGATCCAGGTAAGTAATTTTAAAAATTCGCTTCATCGGGCGGCGCATCCTCTCGTAGACTGTTGCCATGATGAAACCTGCTTTCTTTTTTATCGGTCTCCTTTTTTCACTCCCTGCCTGTAATCTCTACAGTGGGCTCAGCAACCCAGCAAACGATGCTCAGTACTTAAGTGCTGCTCGAGGATGCTTAGATCGAGGTGACTATGATTGCGCACTATCGAATTACCAAAAACTTTCAGACTCCTATATTGATGTCAGAGTAAACGAGACCTCACTCACTACGCTTGCGAAGAATAATATTTTCTCCATGTCAGACTTGATTGGGTCACTCGGAAGCAATCGCGGCAGTGGCGCATCTTTCGCGACCATGGCAAATGACTTAGCTACTCGAGGTGCTGCGACGGCCGCAAACCGTGTACTGATTCAAGAGACCTATCTCGACAATGATTCAATTACGAACACTAAACTGAAAGCCTTCTCGAAATTCATCTCCGCACTCTCCATGTTCAATGCAGTTCTTGGGGCTGCGATTCCTTCCGGAGGAGTTCTCAGCGCCTCGAACATCGTGAGTAACCCCTCTGCTTGTCGAAGCGACGGAAGCGCCTTCTGTACTCAGTGTACTGCTCCAAACGGTACAGCGCTCACTTATGCAGCCGGTGATACCACTACCCTCAATTCAGCCACCGGCTGGTCTGGAGCTGCAACAATTCAAAAGCTTCTGGATGCCGCTTCAAAAGCGAATACTCAGGCCGGGATCTTCACGGGGAGCAATACTTCTTCAGGAATTTTCCAATCGATTCAGCAGATCTCAACGCTATCGGGAGCCGAAGGTTGCGTCAGACAGAGCCTTCTCACTATTTTAAACCTTTAATCGGATAGGACATTATTTATGAAACACACTCTTAATATTTTAAAGTTTTCACTCCTATCGATGGCGCTGAGCGCTTCTGCTCTCGCCTATTCCCCCATCTTGCGTGATTTTCATAGCGTGAGGACGGCCGGAATGGGTGATATTCGTTACACCGTTGGCGAATATGAAGAGAATTTTTTTGCAAACCCCGCTCGATCCACCGAAAACCCTGGGAATCTTCTTCAGCTACCCCAGCTTTCGTTTGAAACGAGTTCTGGCACGATTGGATCCATCAGTTCCCTGATCAAATCCGGAAATGGTCTTCAGACCTTTCAAGATTCAGTAGGAAAGCCTCTTTCCGCTCGCGCTCAGATGGTTTTTCCAGCCTTTTATAAACGTCACTTTTGGACGGATGATTGGAGTTTTGGAATTGGGGCATTTGTTTCTGCTCAAACGATTCCAGTTTTAAGTCAATCAGGCTCGATTGATCCAACGACCGCGATCGCAGCAGGCCCAGTGCTCAACTTAAGTCGACGCCTCCTTTCCGAAGATCGCTTGTCTGTGGGAATGAATCTTCGCACTGAAGTGCGAGCAAGTTCTAACTCGCAGTTTAGCGTTCAAGAGTTCTTGAGCGGAACGAACCTTTCGAGTGCGGTTACCGGTGGCAGTGGCTTCGGCGCTGATTTTGATCTTGGCGCAAGCTTTAGACCTCACTGGACCCTCGGTCATTTCCAATATGAAATTGATGTTGCTGTGAATAACCTTCTCGGTGGAAAATACACCAATATTGGTAAACCTGTTGCATCCTGGAAGGGCGACCCTTTTGCTACGAAGACCGCTTTCAGCTTTGGTCTCTCTGCGACTAAGAAGAACGCCTGGATTTTTGATACCCTCGTGATCGCCATCGAAACCACAGACAACGGCAATAACACGAATGGGAGCTTTTATCGCACCCTACACCTCGGTTCAGAAGCGGCTTGGAAACTTTTCCGTCTCCGCACGGGATTGAATCAAGGTTACTATACTGCGGGCCTTGGGATTGATCTCTTGTTCTTAAACCTCAACTTTGCTACCTATGGGGAAGAGCTTGGACTGAATCCAGGCGTGATGGAAGATCGTCGCTATGCCCTCCAACTTGGATTCCAAATTTAGTCAGTTTCTAGTCGGCTTCTCAGCACCTGTAAGAGCCCTACAACTCTTGCTTGTCAGACCAAAACTGCTGAGTCTCTTCGCTTTACCGATGATGATCACGCTCACTACCGTTGCGGTGCTGATCTACGCTCTTCTCATTGGAGCCTGGTCCTGGTCGCAAGCTGCGTTTCACAGTGCGATGGGCGCGTATGCGGGAATTTTAAGTGGCACTCTCACGATGATTATTGGAATCATCGTTCTGTTTTTTTCATTTCAAGTCTTGAGCTTATTGATTGCGCTCGTGTCCTCTCCCTTTAACGACCTGCTTGCAGAAGAGACCGAACGCGCTTGCGGGGAGCGGGAAATCAAACTGGGCTTCCCGGGATTAGTGAGAGTGTTTTTCTTAGACCTCAGGAAAACGATTTTGGCCTTGATTCTGCTTTCAGCCCTGACGCTCTTTGGCTTTATCCCAGTGATTGGAGTACTCAGTTACCTAGGGCTTTCTCTCGTGAGCGCGTTTATCTATATTACCTACCCACTGAACCGAAGAAAGGCCGGAGTCGGCGCCACACTCCATTGGATGCGAATTCATTTCTTTCGATCTTTAGGATTTGGGATGGCCACCACGCTTCTTTTTTCCATTCCGGTTCTGAACTTCTTTGCGCTTCCTCTGTCTGTAATCGGTGGAACGATCGTTTACCTCAAGAAATAAAAAAAGCGCACCACAACTCCTGGAGGGTATCCAAAGTGTGATGCGCTAGAATCTCTAAAATTTTAATTTTGGCTTTATTTTAGTCAGTCTTAAATTTGCTCGGATCGGTGCTATCGCTGATCACACCACCCAGGTTGGTTACACCACCCTCTACGGCCTGAGTTAATCCCTTCTTCATCTTCCCGGCAATCATCACAACAATCGCCAGAATCAGAATATATTCAGTCGTCGACTGGCCGCCCTGATCTTTCAGGCGCCTCCGCATTCTTGTAATTAAGCTCATTTTTTCCATACTATTACCCTCCAAAAAAGTTCCTAAGCTCTCATCGGCAGCACCGATCAAAACTTGAGTGTTTTACTCACCTTTTATTATTATGGGATTGATTCCCCCTCCTGTCAAGAAATCGGCTATTTCAATGAGGGAAATTTATTACACAAAAGTCATTTAAGACACATTATTGACGCTGCCCGCATTTTCCATCATACTTAAAAACAGGATGAGAGTCGTACCCACATCAGGATCAAACAGCATAGCTCACCTCTTCATGGGAGATCGTCGCTTGAAAAGAGTAGCTTTGAAAATTACCTCTAAGTTGAGGCCTAACTGCACTTACAGCGGTTACGCACTCGTAAATGAATTAAATGAACAAATGTTCTCTTTCTTTTCGACCGAGAAATTTGGTCTGGATGAAGAACTCGAGGTTCATATGCTTTTCGGAGGGCATGAACTGACCTACCGAATCCACATGTCTCACCTGCATGAACAAATCTCAAGTGGCCGAATCATGAACGCGCTCCCCACACCGGAGCACCCGTTTCCTGCCAGGAAGTTTTATCGTTGCTTTGCGAAGGTTCTTGAATTGAATGGCTTAGATGGAATGATTGAGCCTGCCGAGAATGTAACGCCGATTACGGCCGCTTCTACGACCGACAGTGCTGCTACCGAACCCGCTTCAAGCGATACGGATGCTACTCCGGCTGCAGCTTAAATTAAGCGCTTACCATAGAGACGAAGTCGTCCCAATTATTACGAAGGCGTGCTTTTAACTTAAAGATCGCCTGCGAATGCAACTGACTGACCCGAGACTCGGTTACATCGAGCACTCGGCCAATCTCCTTTAAGTTCAGATCTTCATAATAATACAATGAGAGAACTAATCTCTGCTTCTCTGGCAGATCCTCAATTGCCTCTGCAACGAGTTTTTTCAAGTGAGCGACACTCACCTCACTGTACGGAGTGGGAACTTTACTGCCCGCTTCTCCATTGCCGTGCAGGGAGCGTTTATCCGCATTCGAAAGATTAGTAATATCGTCGTACGAAAGCAAAGAAACACTTCGTACTTCGTTTAACATCTCATGGTATTGCTCAGTCGTCATTCCGAGTTCAATACAAACTTCTTCGTCGGTCGCCTGGCGTCCTTTAGATTGCTCGATTTTGGAATACGCGCGCTCAAGCACTTTTGCTTTTTCACGCACAGACCGTGGAACCCAATCCTGTGAGCGAAGTTCATCGAGAATTGCTCCTCTGATCCGAAACTCAGCGTAGGTCTTAAATTTGTTATCGCGGCTAGAATCATACTTATCAATCGCATCCATAAGCCCGATCACGCCTGAACTAATCAGGTCATCCAGCTCAATGTTCGAAGGCAAGCGCGCCGCAATTTTTGATGCGATAAACTTAATCAGTCCCGCATACTCTCTAATTAATTTTTCTCGATTAGTGTTTACCGGGGAAAAATCACCCTTCACTAATTTGTTGGTATGAGCGAGATCGAGTACTAACTCTTTCTCTAACTCTTTTTGAAGCGCAACTTCGGTTTCAAGCTTTTCGCCTGCCTCACCTTTTGCTTCAATTGCCTTCGCCAAAGCATTTTGTGCTTTGAGCGGCTCTTTATCTGTGGCTACAGACTGAGTGGCTTTTTTGTACTTCTGTATTGCTGACTTCGCTGTCGTTCCCATACTCACCCTTCCATGGCAAGATTATCTAAATTCAGTGTATCAAAACTTTCGACTAAAACTCAATCAAAGAATATTTAAGATTGAGGCCGTCAAACGTTCAGCGGAAGCATTCTCCCACTGTTCTGTCACTTTTCTACCGGTCGAAAAAACTGAAACCGGAAGACCGAGCTTACTTGAAAGCGAATAAATGCTTCCAAATGAGTAGGTCTCATCAAGACGTGTAAACATGAGGCTTTCAGGAGAGAGTTCTGAGAACGCTTTCCCTTGTTCCTGAGTTTCGAAATCCCGCGTGGTCGCCGAGACCACCAGCTGTACCTTCACTCCATCAATCCCCCCGAGGAGACTTTGAAGTCTACGAATCGATCCCTGATCCTTTGAAGAGATCCCTGGAGTATCGATGAAGATTCGTGCGCATTGACTCATATCTTGAATAGCTACCTGTAACTCTTCTTGATTTACAATCGCGCGATACGGGATATGGAGCGCCTTAGCAAATACCACCAATGGATCCATGGATTCTTCTTGGTTCATTTGAATACGAATAACACCAATTTTTTCATTTCTAGCGCGTGAGGCATGGGTTGCAAGTTTTGCAATGAGCGCCGTCTTCCCCACTCCACTCACACCGACAAAAGCGTTCACTTCACGCTGACCGGGCTGTAAGGTTTTTGAAAAGAAAGAGTGAGTTTCCACCCTCTTCAATAATTGATCTGCAATGGCATCCAGTACAGAGTCATGATCTGCTCTGGCTTCTACAGACAGGTTACGGCCGATCTCCCTCATCATTTGAACTGCAAATCGGCGCTCTACCCCACTCTGAACGAGTGTTTCATAACCTTCTTGAAGCGCATCGGTTGCTGAAAACGGGGAATCTGAATCCAAATACTCTGGTTTCTTACGCTCTTTTCTCAACTCTTCGACTAAGCGTTTTAGGTTTGAGACTTCTTCTTGAATTGAATCAAGACTGCCACCGCGGAGGCTTGAGTATTGATCAATAGCAGAACCCACATTGCTCGGAGCAGAATATTGTGGAATCGCAGGCGAGTCCTCAATCATGTTTAAACTTTTCTGTGAATTCGCAGCAATCGTTTCCGCATCATCTTCGATATCAGCGTAGCGAGTTGCTGTAATTCTTTTCTGATTCTGAGCACTTGCAGAGCTCAGTTGAACCTTTTCACGATCAATTTTCTTCTCGAGGTAACTTTCATAGAAATCAGCTTGGCGACTTGCCGGAGCCGAAGCCATCTTTTGCGCATAAGCATCTGGCAGGCGCTTCTCTACTTGAACCTTCTTCTCTACCGCTCGCTCAGAGACCGCAGCGGTCACCTCAACAGAGGCTCTCGACATCAATCCAAAACCACGGCGGTTTTGCTTGGTCTGTAAAATGATCGCCTCAGGTCCAAGCTCACGCTTAATGGTATCTAAGGCTTCTTGAAGTGTTGGGGCTTCGAATTTCTTAACTTGCATATGCTAACCTCACCGTACCGAAGGAACGAATGTTTACTGAAGGAGTTAATTCATTGTGCGAAATCACCGTAATATTCGGAATGAATCGATCCACCAATTGTTTTACATGAGACCGAATGAGCGGTGAGCAAAGAACCACCGCTTGACTCGTCTCCTGAAGCATTTGTGCAGCCTGCTCATTGAGCTGCGAAATAAAGTTTCTTACAAACTCTGGATCCAAGGAAACCTGCGCGCCTTGGTCGGTCTGTATGATACCGGATGCGATGGTTTCTTCAACGTTTTTATCCAAAGTTAAGAGAGTAAGCTGGCCATCGAAACCGACTAATTTTTTGGTGATCGAGCGAGACAATGCAGTTCGT
The DNA here is from genome assembly GCA_903858975.1 of Oligoflexia bacterium. Taxonomy (GTDB): domain Bacteria; phylum Bdellovibrionota; class UBA1018; order UBA1018; family CAIMNF01; genus CAIMNF01. The sequence goes on from CAIOKW010000326.1 coordinate 11,637, forward strand.
ACGTGCTCGGTCAGCATGCTTGAGTCTTTTTGATGAGGAGCCATTTCGCCGAGCGCCTCCAAGATCGTCTTCAGATCCCGAATCGTCACGCCCTCGCGCAAGAGGCTCTTCAGAACCTTGAGCACCACTCCCACAGAAAGTACGTTTGGAATCAGGTCTTCCACCACTTTTGGAGCATTCTGCTTGACTCCATCGAGTAGCGTCTGAAGCTCTTGACGACCGAGCAACTCAGAGATGTTACTTCGAATCACTTCTGTTAAGTGGGTTGCAACCACAGTACTGAGATCAACCACGGTGTAACCCGCGTAGCTTGCCTGCTCTTTATCTTGAGCAGAAACCCAAAGTGCATCCAAACCAAATGCCGGCTCCTTGGTTGGGATACCGCGTACCTTCTCGGTCACGTTCCCAGGATCCATCGCCAGCAAGTGCCCAACCATCAGTGAACCCTGTGCAATCGGAACCCCTTTTAAGAGGACCTGGTAATCGCCTGGCTTTAATTCCAGGTTGTCGCGAATACGTAAAGGAGGAACCACAATCCCCATTTCCATCGCAAACTGCTTACGAATACCTGTAATGCGCTCCAAAAGATCGCCATTCTTTTCGCCATCGACCAAATTGACTAATCCATAACCCACTTCGAGTTCGAGCGGATCCACACCCAGAAGATTCTCGATCTTCTCTGGCTCTTTTTTGAGTTTTTCGACTTCTTTGGTCTTCGATTCCTGTGCAATTCGGTTCTTCTCTTTTTTAGACATTTGATTTGCGAGGTAGGCAAATCCACCGCCCAAAATAACAAACGGAACAAAAGGAAGCCCCGGCATCACCGCCATAGTTCCCATTACTCCAGCACCTGCATAAAGAGCCTTCGGCTGAGAGAAAACCTGATTGCCGAGATCGGTACCTAAGTCATTCTGACCGCCCGAGCGGGTGACAATAATACCTGCAGCGGTTGAAACAATCAGGGCTGGAATCTGTGCCACTAAGCCATCCCCAATGGTCAGGAGCGTGAAGGTTTGAGCTGCATCAGCGAGACTCATGCCCCGTTGAAGAGTTCCGATGACGATCCCGCCAATCATATTAATGAATACGATCAAGATGCCGGCAATCGCATCTCCGCGAACAAACTTGCTCGCTCCATCCATGGCCCCGTAGAATTCTGCCTCACGTGCAATTTCAGATCGGCGACGTCTTGCTTCTTCTTCATTGATTGCGCCGGCATTCAAATCCGCGTCGATAGACATTTGCTTCCCTGGCAAAGCATCCAAGGTGAATCGAGCAGAAACCTCTGCGACTCGGCCCGCACCTTTTGTGATTACGACAAAGTTAATCACCACTAAAATAGCGAAGACTACGATCCCGACCGCATAATTACCACCGACAACAAATTCACCAAACGCATGAATCACATTCCCGGCAGCAGCCGTCCCCATCTCTGACCCACGCAATAGAATCACTCGAGTGGTCGCTACGTTGAGCGATAAGCGGAATAAAGTCACCAATAAGAGCATGGTTGGGAAAGAACTGAATTCAAGCGCGCGCTTAATATTTACTGAAGTCGCGAGCATGATGATTGAAATTGCGATCCCGAAGGAAATTAAAATATCGAGAAAAAATGGAGGAAGTGGAACGATCATGATCGCAAGGATGCCGATGATTCCCATTGCCATGACGACATCAGGGCTCTTCGCGAGTCGATTTAAAACCGAATTTCCAGATGAATTATTATTTTGGCTTGCTGCCTGATTCATCGTCCTTGACTCCTCACAACAGATAATTTTTTGATTATCACTGCCACAAAACTTCCAGTCTTATGGCTTCTTTAAACAGTGTAACTTGAAAATTGTCAGGGTGGGAAGAATTTTTATCGGGTCAATTTTGCGACGTGAGAGTCAAAAGTTCGTCATTTTGCTTATAGG